>NZ_JBGNUT010000021.1:0-183413 GCF_041951385.1 Actinomadura sp. NTSP31
CGACTACACGCCCGGCCCGCACCCCGCGGCATCGTGGTACGAGTTCACGCGGTCCGGCGGTCGGCTCAGCCGAACTGGCCGGGCGTGTAGTCGCCCCCCTGCACGGCGGCGATGACACCGAGCCGGTTACTGGCGTTGATCAGCGCGATCAGGCAGGTCAGCGCGACCATCTGCTCCTCGTTGTAGTACTTGGCGGCGTTCGCCCACACCTCGTCCGGCACGCCACCGGCGGCGTCGGCGATCCGGGTGCCCTGCTCGGCCAGTTCGAGGGCGGCCCGCTCCTCATCAGAGAAGACCGTGGTCTCGCGCCAGACCGCGACCAGATTCACCCGGGCGGCGCCCTCCCCGGCGTGCGCCAGGTCCTTGCTGTGGATGTCGGTGCAGTAACCGCAGCCGTTGATCTGGCTCGCGCGCAGCAGCACCAGGTCGATCGTGGTCTTGGGCAGCAGCCCGCTGTTGATCACGGCCATGCTCGCCGTGTTGATGCCCTTCATGGCCTTGCCGGCGAGCTGGTCGCCCATGAGGTTCACACGCGCAGACATAAGAGACTCCTCGTAGTGTGGTGATCGCTGTGATGCGCGTCGCCGCGCGGAATGGTGGTGGATCGGCGGACCGGGCGGACCCGGCGTTCAGGCTGACCTCGCTTTCTGATCCGGGGGTCGGTGTCGGGGTGCGGCCGGTGCGGTCGCCGGCCGCACGGTCAGCGGGGGGAGCCGGCGGGGACGAGCGCGTCGCGCAGAAAGGCCTCGAAGCGCTGGAGCCAGGGGAAGTCGTCGCGCAGGGCGGGGATGTCGGCCTGGTAGCCGTCCTCGGCGAACCACTCGAACATCCGCTCGTCGATCGGCTTGGGCGCCAGCCGCGTGGGCACGCCCGTCACCCGCTGGTAGGTCGCGGCCACCTCCTCGAAAGTGGGGGCGTCCGCGGCGATCGCGAGCCGGGCGCCGAGGTAGTCGCCGGGCTCGGCGAACGCGGCGGCGGCGATCCGGCCGATGTCCGAGGTCGCGATCATCTGCATCGGCCGGTCGGGGATCACCGGCAGGTCCAGGACGCGTTCGCCGGTGGCGTCGGCGTACCACAGCAGGTTGTCCATGAAGAACACCGGCCGCAGGATCGTCGCCGACGGGAAGACGGCGGCGATGTGCTCCTCGATGCGGGCCTTGGACTCGAAGTGGTCGATGCCGGTGGCGCGTTCGGCGCCGTCGACGGAGCTGTAGACGAGGTGCGCGACCCCCGCGGCCCGGGCGGCGTCCGCCAGGGCCGTCCCGCGGCGGACCTCCGTGGCCAGTTCCTCCTCGGTGACGGCCAGTGGCTGGACGCTGAAAACGCCGTGGGCGCCGGCGGCCGCCTGGGCGAGCGACCCGGCGTCATCGAGGTCGCCGTGCACCAGGGTCGCACCGGCGCGGGCCAGGGCTCGGGCGGGAGCCGCGTCCGTGTCGCGCACCAGGGCCCGCACGTCCCAGCCATCGGCGAGCAGCGCTCGGGCGGCACCGCCGCCCTGCTTTCCGGTCGCCCCGGCGACGAGCACGGTCTTGTTCGAGCGCATCGGGTTCTCATCTCCTCCTACTGCGAAGCGATCTGCTCCGCACACCGCGGCGGACCGCGTTGGACGATACGTACCGTATCGCTTATGAGCATGGCGGTACGCCCCGGCTTTTGTCAATACGGTACGTTCCGTATCCCTTAGGATGCGCAGATGGTCAAGGCATCGAACGCGCCACGTCGCAACGAGCGCAGCCGGGTGGCGGTCCTCACCGCCACCCGGGAACTCTGCGAGGAGAACGGCTACGGCCGGCTGACCATCGAGGCCATCGCCGCCCGCGCCAAAGTCAGCAAAATGACCATCTACCGGTGGTGGCCCTCCAAAGGCGCCATCGTCCTGGACCTCATCGACGAGGCCGCCGCCATCACCGCCGACCCGCCCGACACCGGCGACCTGGCCGCCGACCTGCACACCCAACTCACCGAAGTCATCACCCTGCTCACCCCCCAACCCACCTCACCGGTCACCGGAGTCATCACCGAAGCCCAATACGACCCCGACCTCGCCCGCGACCTACGCCAACGCCTGATCGAACCCCGCATCACCAAATTCAACAACCGACTACGCCAAGCACAACAACAAGGACAACTACCCCCCGACACCGACTTCGACGTCGCCCTCGACCTCACCTTCGGCCCCATCTACCACCGCCTCGCCCTCCACCTCGGCATGCCCGACCCCCACTACCTCCACAAACTCATCGACCACGTCCTCCGCGCACTGCGCCCACCCGAGTGACGGCCCGGTCCGCCGGCATGGTGACGGAACCTCCTCCGCGCCAGATCCGCAGGCGTCCCCTGGGCACAGGCCGCACGGCGAGCCCTGGGATCCGACGTCCCCGCGTCACAGAAGACCGGCCTCTGTAACAGCACAGAGGCCTGGCGGGGTGCCAGGTTCGGCTTCCCGTCAGGAGCACCGCGTACGCCGACGGCAGCCGCCCAGGCGTAGTCGAGAGTGGACGCGGCGAACCGCCCCTGCGGACCCGGCCAGGTCAGGGGGTGAGCGCGTCCTCCAGTGCCGCCCGCGCGCCGCGCAGAGCGAGGCGGAGCTGGTCCGGTGCACGGCGGACCTGGGCGAGCAGGAGGCCGCCCTGGATCGCCGCCATGGTGAGGTCGGCCAGCTCGGTCACGTCCACGTCCGGGCACAGCTCGCCCGCCTCCTGCATCCGGCGCAGGCCCGAGATGAGGGGGGCCTCCCAGCGCGCGAAGGCGTCCACGAACGCCTGCCGGGTGAGGTCGTCGTGGTCGCTGAGCTGGCTCGCCAGCGAACCGATCGCACAGCCGCCGACCGCGTCCTGCCGCGTCCCGTTGGCCACGATCGCGTCGAACCAGCGGTCGATGCCGGCGAGCGAGTCGACCTGCAGGAGGAGCGGTTCCTGTGCGGCCAGCACCTTGTCCACGGTGTGGTGCACCACAGAGCGGACGAGGTCTTCACGGTCGTCGAAGTAGTGGTAGAGCTGGCTGCGGCCGACCCCCGCGGCGCCTTCCACGTCCTCCAGCGTCACCGCCGCGACGCCGCGCCGCTCGATGAGGTCCGCCGCCGCATCGAGGATGCGCTTTCGGGTCGCGCGACCCCGCGGGGTGGTCGGTGTGCGCCCCATGGACCGCCTCCGTGTTCTGTACTCCGCAGTACAGCGTCTCTGTATTGCCTGATACAGTCTGCCGCAGAACTTCTGTACTGAGCGATACAGTCGAGCGGGCGCCATCGGCGCCCTTCCGCGTCCCGCACGACAGAAAGGAAAGCCATGTCCCCCGACCGACTCGCCCGGTTGCGGCGGCGCGCCGCCGCGCTCGGTCTCGCCGGCCTGTTCGGCGCCTTCGCCGCGGCCCCGGCGGCCCTCGCCGCCCCGGTCCCGGCCACCGTCCCGACGGATCCCGATCCAGCGGCCGGCACCCGCCTGGCCGACGTGCGCGTCCTCGCCCACTTCGACCGGGCCGCAGGCCAGGTCGCCGAGAGCATCGCCCTGGAGCCCGGCGGCAGCGCGGTCATCGGCATGATTCCCGCCCGCCAGGTGGTGCGGGTCGCGGGCGCATCTGGCAGGCTCCGCTGAGCGGCGGCGAGGCCTCCGTGTGGTCGGCCGACCCCGCCCTGGCGCCCGCCGGCTTCTTCGGCGCCAACGGCATGAAGATCCACGATGGCGCCGTGTGGGCGGCCAACTCCGACCACGGCACCATCGTCCGCATCCCGGTGACCGAGGACGGCGGCTCCGGCCGCGCCGAGGTCCGGGCCACCGGACTGGAGGGCATCGACGACTTCGACTTCACCGGTCGGGGCGACGAGATCCTCGCCGCGATCAACCAGAGCAGCAAGCTCGTGCGCGTGGGCGCGGACGGCGAACACGAGACCCTGCTGGACGCCGATGACGGGATGCAGGGGACCACGGCCGTCATCGTTCGTGGAAACCGGGTCTATGTGACGAACGGTGCGAACCTCGCTGGAAACGACCCGACCTTGATGCTCGCAAGGCTGCAGCGGCGCTGACGCACCCGCGCGGGAGAGGGTCAGCTCTTACGGCGGTAGCGGATGTGGGTGGTCAGCGGGGAGTGGAGCACCTCGGCGGGCTCGAAGTCGAAGTCGACCCCGTCGAAGATCCGCTCGCCCGAACCGAGCAGAACGGGCGCGATGTCGAGGGTGAGTTCGTCGATCACCCCGGCCGCCAGTGCCTGCCGGACGGTCGACGCACCGCCGGCGATGTCCACGCCCTTGCCGCCTGCGGCCTGGCACGCCGCGGAGTATGCCGCGTCGAAGCCGTCGGTGACGAAGTGGAACGTCGTCCCCCCGTCCATCGGGATCGGATCATGGGGGTGGTGGGTCAGGACGAACACCGGCGCGTGATAGGGCGGTTCGGGGCCCCACCAGCCCGACCAGTCCTCCTCCCAGTCCCCGCGGATCGGGCCGAACATGTTGCGGCCCATGACGTATGCGCCCCTCGGGCGCATCAGCCACTCGTTCGCGATCTTGTCCGCGTCGTTGGCCCGCGGGTCGCCGATGTGCCAGCCGTGCAACTCCCGCCCCCGCTTTCCCAGGGGGGCCTCACGGCTCTGGTCCGGTCCGGCGACGAAACCGTCCAGTGAGATCGACATATGGCAGGTGGTATTCGACACCATGACCTCCATCTAGCCCTTCGCTCCCTTTCGGACGATCTCGGTGACGTAGGCGGCCAGGTTGCTCAGGGTCTGCCGTCCGCCCTCGATCGCGTGGTACTTCTCGACCGCCTCGTCGCGCAGTTCCTTGGTGGGGAAGACCGTGCGCATCTCGATCCGGGTCGCCGTGCCGTCGGGCGCGAACGTCAGGACCGATTCGAAGGCGTTCGGGTCACCGCGGGACTCACCGTGCAGCAGCGCGATCCGCTCCGGCGGGGCGATCTCCTGCCATGTGATCCACTCCTGGTAATCCGTCCCGTCCGGTCCGTGCATCACGAAGTCCCACTCCCCGCCGACGCGGAACTCGAACGCGCGCGTGGTGGTGGTGAACCCCGCCGGTCCCCACCACCGCGACAGGTGCCGGACTTCGGTGAACGCCTCGAACACCAGCTCTCGCGGGGCCTCGATGACCCGGGAGATCACAACCTCGCGGTCGGCCGTCGCGGACCGCGCGGGCGCTCCTCGTCCCATCTCGCTCATCGGCTATTCCCCCTGCCCTGTTTGCTTCAGGTCCTGCACGTACGCGTCCAGCCGGTCGAAGCTCTCGTTCCAGAACCGCTCGAACCCGCCGGTCCACTCGTGGACCGGCCGCAGCCCGCGGGCGTCCAGGCCGTACAGGCGCTGCTTGCCCGCCTTGCGGTCCCGCACCAGCCCGACCTCCCGGAGCACGCGCAGGTGTTTGGACGCCCCCGGCTGGGTCATCCCCAGTTTCCGGGCGACCTCGGTCACCGGCCGCTCACCCGTCCGCAGGAGCACCAGGATCTCCCGGCGCTGCGGCTCGGCGATCGCGTTGAAGACGTCCGACGTCGTCGCTGCTCGTGCCATGGCCGCCATCGTATGCCCATATCGGCATGCGTCAAGCGAGGGAATCACGCGGGTCCGTCTCGTGTCGGTCGGTGGTCGGGTGCCCGTGCCGGCGCGGGGCCGGCAGCCGGTTGCCGAGGCGGTGGTGCGGGGTCTGTGACGTGGACATTTGTGGGGTTCGCGGGGAGAATTTCGGGGTGAGTCCCGCCCATCGGGCCACCGGGGAGGTCACCTCGGTCGGCCGTGTCGCCGAGATCTTGAAGCAGTTCGCGCGGAGCCGGGGCGCGTTGAGCGCCGCGGCGCTGGCGCAGCGGACGGGGCTGCCGAAGACGACGGTGTACCGGACGGTGCGGGAGCTGGTCCGGGTCGGTCTGCTGGAGCGGGACGGGCGGGACTACCGTCCCGGCCTGCTGCTCTTCGAGATCGGGGAGAAGCTGCCGCAGCAGCGGGACCTGCGCGAGGCGTCGAAGAGGCATCTGATGACCCTGCACGAGGCGACCCGGCAGAATGTCGGGCTCGCGGTGCTGGACGGCTTCGACGTCGTGCACCTGGACGTCTTCCGCAGTGTCGAGGGGCCGCGGCTGCCGCAGCATTCGGGTGGGCGGTCCCCCGCGCACGCGAGCGCGTCCGGCAAGGCGATCCTGGCGTTCATGCCTCCGGAGAGCGTGGTCATCCCCGGCGACCTGCCGCGTTTCACGCCGTACACGTCGGTGGAGAGCGGGGAGCTGCGGGCCGAACTGCGGCGCGTGCGGCGGCGGGGTGCGGCGTTCGACCGGCAGGAGGCGATCGAGGGGATCGTCGGCGTCGCCGCTCCGGTCATCGGCCCGGACGAGGAGGTCCTCGCGGCCGTGTCGATGTCCGGTGTCGTCGGACGGATCGACACGGCCCGGATGGAGACCGCCGTGCGGACGACGGCCATGACGATCTCGCGCGACCTGGAGCGGGCGCGCTCGATCGTCCGGCCGGTCCTGCGGCGGCGCTGACGTCAGCCGCGGCCCGCGTAGGGCATCGTCCGGGCCATCACCGTGATGGACGGGACGTTCACTTCCAGCGGCAGCGACACGATGTGGACGACCGAACGCGCGATATGCGAGGGGTCGATCACGGCTTCGGCGCGGCTGGTGCCGTCGGGCTGGAGCGCCCGCACGCCGACGCCGGCGGTCATCGCCGTCGCGGCGTTGCCGACGTCCAGTTGCGTGCAGGCGATCCCTTGGTCGCGCAGGTCGAGGTTCATCGACGCGGTGAGGCCGCTGATCGCGTGCTTGCTCACGGTGTAGGCGACGCTGCGGGGCCGGGGGACGTGCGCCGACAGCGACCCGTTGTTGATGATCCGGCCGCCCGAGGGCCGCTGGCGCTTCATGACGCGCACGGCCTCGCGGGCGCAGAGGAACGAGCCGGTGACATTGGCGGCGAGCACGTCGTGCCACGTCTCGTCCTCGACCTCGTCGACGGCGCCCTGCCCTCCGAAGATCCCCGCGTTGTTGATCAGGACGTCGACGCGGCCCCGCGGTTCGCGCGCCGACGAGAACAGCGCGCGGACCGACGCCGGGGAGGTCACGTCGGCGACGACGACGTGGGCGCGCGGGTGGTCCGCGGCCGTCTCGTGCAGGGACGCCCGCGTCCGGCCCGCCAGGACGACGGTGTGGCCGGCGTCGAGCAGCGCGTGGGCGATGGCTCTGCCGAGCCCGCTTCCGGCGCCGGTCACGACGGCCACTTTGGGGTCAGTGGTTGTCACCGTGCACCTCCGCTCCCCGGCGGCCGACCAGGAAGTCGAAGTCGGCGCCCCGGTCGGCCTGCAGGACGTGCTCGACGTAGAGTCGCGCGTACCCGGTCGGCGGAGGGGGCGGCAGGACGCTCGCGGCGAGCCGCCGCCGGATGTCGTCGGCGTCGACGAGCAGGTTCAGCGTGCCGGCGGCGACGTCGAGTTCGACCATGTCGCCGTCGCGTACGGCACCGAGCGGGCCGCCGGCGGCGGACTCCGGCGCGACGTGCAGCACGACCGTGCCGAACGCCGTGCCGCTCATGCGGGCGTCGGAGATCCGGACCATGTCGGTGACGCCCGCCTCCAGCAGCTTCTTCGGGAGCGGCAGGTTGCCGACCTCGGGCATCCCCGGATATCCGCGGGGCCCCGCGTGGCGCAGGACCAGGACGGTGTTCTCGTCGGCCGGGAGGTCCGGGTCGTCGATGCGGGCCCTGAGGTCGTCCATGCCGTCGAACACCAGCGCCGGGCCGGTGTGGCGGAGCAGGTGGGGCGAGGCCGCCGCCGGTTTGACGACGGCGCCCGACGGCGCGAGGTTGCCGCGCAGGACGGTGATGCGGGCATCGGGCAGCAGCGGTTCACCGATCGGGCGGATGACCTCGCGGTCCCAGGCGGTGGCGTCCGCCGCGTTCTCGCCGAGGGTGCGGCCGTCGACCGTCGGCGCGTCGGTGTGCAGGAGGTCGCCCAGTTCCTTGAGCACGACGCCGAGGCCGCCGGCCGCGTGGAAGTCCTCCATCAGGAACCGGCCGGCCGGCATCAGGTCGACCAGCAGCGGGACACCCTCGGCGACGCGGTCGAAGTCGTCGAGTTCCAGTTCGACCTCCAGCCGTCCGGCGAGGGCCAGCAGGTGCAGCACCGCGTTGGTCGACCCGCCGATCGCCGCGTTGACCTTGATGGCGTTCTCGAAGGACGCGCGGGTGACGATCCGCGACATCCGCAGGTCCTCGCGCACCATCGCGACCGCGCGGGCGCCCGAGTCGCGGGCGAGCAGGCGCCGCCGCGCGTCGACCGCGGGGATCGCGGCGTTCCCGGGAAGGGCGAGGCCGAGCGCCTCGACCATCGACGCCATCGTGGAGGCGGTGCCCATGGTGTTGCAGGAGCCGGCCGAGCGCGCCATGGCGCCCTCGGCGGTGCGGAACTCGCACTCGGTGAGGCGGCCCGCGCGCAACTCGTCGACCATCTCGAAGAGGGACGTGCCGCTCCCGACCGCCCTGCCCTTCCACCGCCCGCTCAGCATCGGGCCGCCGGACACCACGATGGTGGGCAGGTCGCAGCTCGCGGCGCCCATCAGCAGCGAGGGCGTCGTCTTGTCGCAGCCGCACAGCAGGACGACGCCGTCGACGGGGTTGGCGCGGATGGACTCCTCGACCTCCATCGACACCAGGTTGCGGTAGAGCATGGTCGTCGGCCGGACGATGGTCTCGCCCAGCGACATCGCGGGGAACTCGACGGGGAACCCGCCGGCTTCCAGCACGCCCCGCTTGACGTGCTCGGCGAGCTCGCGGAAGTGCCCGTTGCAGGGGGTGAGGTCGGAGAAGGTGTTGCAGATCCCGATGACGGGGCGGCCGTCGAACATCCGGTCGGGGACGCCCTGGTTCTTCATCCACGAGCGGTGGATGAACCCGTTGATGTCGGACCCGCCGAACCATTCCCGCGAGCGGAGCGGTGCGCGGTCCTGTTCAGAGCTCACGGGCGGGTTCCTTTCGTGCGGGGAGGCCGAGGATCGCGCGGGCCTCGTCCGGGGTGGCGGGTTCGAGGCCGATGCTCTGGACCAGCGCGACGGCGCGCTCGACGAGGCGGGCGTTCTCCGCCGGCTCGCCGGGGACGAGGCACGGGTTGTCCTCGATGCCGACCCGGATGTGCGCGCCGAGCGCCAGTGCGTGCGCGAGGCCCCGGAACTGCTGCGGGCCGTTGATCGTGACCGTGCACAGCGAACCGTCCGGCAGCGCGTCCACCATGTGGTGCAGGTTGGACGGTGTGTAGGGCAGCGCGTTCTGGAAGTTCTCGTGGAGGCCGAGCACCACGTTCACGTGGTACGGCTCTGTGTCGAAGCCGAGGGACGTCAGGCGGGCGACCTCGCGGACCAGGTGGGACGGGTTGAACGCCTCCCATTCGGGCTTGATCCCGCGCTCGGACATCGCCGCCGCCAGTTCGGTGGCGCGTTCCATCGGGGTGTCCATGAGGATCTCGTGCCCGCCGGGCGCGCTGACGTAGGCGGTGATGGCGTCCAGCGTGCAGGTGTCGGCGCCGCCTTCGAGGCCCTCCATCCGGGCGTCCCAGTCGACGACGCGGGAGCCGTCGGGGCGGATCCGCAGCAGGTCGCCGTCGGCTCCCCCGCCGGTCGAGTTGTTGATCACGACGTCGCACGCCGCGCGGACCCGGGCGTTGATGTCGCGGTAGACCGCGCCGGAGCACGTGGCCTGGTCGTCCGGGCGCCGCGCGTGCAGCGCCGCCATGCTGGCGCCCGCGGCGGCGCAGCGCGCGACGTCGGCGGCGATCTCCGCCGGCTGGGTCGGGACGTACGGGTGCTCGGCGCGGGTGAGGAACCCGCCGGTCGGCGCGACGGTGACGATGACCTTGCCGGTGTGGCCGGCCGCGGGCGTCATGCCGGAGCCCGGTCGTGCGCCGCGGCCTGGAAGAACCAGGCGACGGCCAGCGCGCCGGGGTCGACCACGCCGCGCGCGTGCTCGCCGACGTAGCTGGCCCGCCCTCGGCGGGCGAGCATGTCCCGGGTCGACTCGGCGCCCTCGGCGGCGGCGCGGGCCGCGTCGGCGGCCGCGGCGCGCCAGGACGCGCGCGGGGAGGCGGCCTCCAGCGCCTCGGCGGCGGGGACCATCGCGTCCACCATCGTCTTCTGCCCGACGCCGGCGCCGCCCAGCCGGCGGACGGCGTCCACCGCGCTCCGGACGGCCCCGGCCAGGTCCTGTGCCGTCCACGGGGCGGCCGGTCCCTGCGCGAGCGTTCCGAACCACAGTCCGAACAGCGGGCTGCTCGTCCCGCCCGCGCCGAGGTGGGCGTCCGAGGCGGCCCGGAAGGCGTCCGGCGGGTCGTGCGCGTCGGGCGGCGCCGATCGGACGCGCTCGAGCGCGGCGGCGGTGTTCCAGCCGAAGTCGCCGTCTCCGGCCCTGCGGTCCAGGTCGGTCAGCTCGGCGGCGTCCCGCAGCACCCGGTCCGCGTACGCCAGGAGCCAGGCGCGCGCGTCCGCGCCGGTCAGCCGGATGTCCTCGACGGTCATCTCGTTCATCCCCTCCTACCAGGTCAGGGCCGGTGTGCGGACCGGTGCGTCCCACAGCTCGGCGAGTTCCGCGGTCAGCGCCGTCAGGGTGACCGAGAAGCCCCGCATGTCCAGCGAGGTCACGTACGAGCCGGCGAGGGCGCGGGCGACGACGACACCGTCCCCGGCCAGGGACCGGCGCACCTCGCGCAGCGCGACCCCGAGTTCCAGCGGATGGGTCGCGCCGAACCCGTTCACGATCGCCAGGACCTCGTCTCCGCGCGCCAGGCCGAGGTGCTCCACCAGCGGACGGACCAGGGCCTCGGCCAGTTCGGCGGCGGTTCCGGCGGCGCGGGTGCCGGTGCCGCGCTCGCCGTGGATGCCCACCCCGAACTCGATCTCGTCCCGCTCCAGCTCGAACGAGCGCACCCCGGTCATCGGGTTGGTGCACGCCTCCAGGGCGAGTCCGAGGGTCGCCGACCGGGACACCACCTCGCGTCCGAGGTCGCGCACCCGGACGGCCGGGGCGCCCGCCTCGGCCGCCGCGCCGCAGACCTTCTCCACGGCCAGGACGGCGGCGGTGCCACGCCGGCCCGGACCGTCCTCGTCTCCGGTCGCCGTCGCGAGGTCGTCGTCGACGACGACCATGTGGACGTCGTTCCGGTCGCCGAGCAGTTCGGCGGCGATCCGGAAGTTCAGGACGTCGCCGGTGTAGTTCTTCACGAGCAGGACGACGCCCGCGCCGGTGTCGACCGTCCGCGCGGCCTCCCGCACCTGCAGCGCCGTCGGGCTGGTGAAGACCGCGCCGGGGACGGCGGCGTCCAGCATGCCCGTGCCGACCAGACCGGTGTGCAGCGGCTCGTGTCCGGAGCCGCCGCCGGACACCAGCGCCACCTTGCCCCGCGCGGGCGTCCGGCGGGTCACGAACAGCGGGTCGTCGTGCACCCGGACGAGGTCCGGGTGGGCCGCTTCCAGCCCCTCCACCGCCTGCCTGACGAACGTGTCCCGCTCGTTGCGGATGTACCTGCTCACGCGTCCTCCTCGGCCGTCCGGGTCCGCGCGGCGAGGTCCCGCGCGAAGGCGATCAGGGACGCGGCGGCCGGGGCGCCCGCCGCGAGACCGGCCGCTTCGGCGGCCGTGTTGACGTGGGAGAGGACGCCGTTCTCCCACATGTCGGGGCCGTTGGATATCTCGGCGGAGTCGTGGCCGACCGCCGCCGCGGGGACGCCGGCCGCGTCGAGGATGGCGAGCCCGGCGACGCCCGCCCGGTCCTTGCCGACGCCGGCGTCGTTGAGCAGGACGAACGCGCAGCGCACCGCGGCGCCGATGTTCCCCGACTCCCGGCCTCCGTTGGACGCCGCGACGACGACCGCGCCCGCGTCACCGTCCTCGACCTGGGACATGCTGTCCATCACGACGATGCGCACGCCGTCCCGCGACCAGACCGTCGCTCGGTACACGGCTAGAACCCTCCTCGGTCGACGAGCGCCACGATCTGCTCCCGCAGTGGCAGTCCGGGGCGGAGTCCGAGCGCGCGGGCGCGCTCGTTGACGAAGCTGACCACGCCGTTCTCCCAGGTGTCGGGGCCGTCGCCGATCCGCGCCGACGTGTGGCCCACCCCCGCCGCGGCGATGCCGGCCTCGTCCAGGGCGCGCAGCCCGGCGACGCCGGCGGCGTTCTTGCCCATGCCCGCGTCGTTGCAGGCGACCACGGCGACGCGGTACGACGCGGCGTACTCGCCGGCGCTGTGCCCGCCGTGGGAGCCGGTGACGATGACGTCGCCGGCCAGCGCCGGCGACCCGAACGCGATGGAGCCCATCACCCAGACCGTCCGGCCCGCGGACCGGTGCACCGGGACCGGCTCGGTTCCGTGGCTGTCAACGATCCGCATGCGCGGGCACCCCCAGCATCCGCCGGGTCTCGTCCGGCGTGGCGGGACGGCGGCCGTGCCTGCGGCCGAGGTCGGCGGCGCGCGCGACCAGTTCGGCGGTCGTCGGCCGTCCCAGCGCGGTGTGCGGGTGGTCCCCGACGCCGACGGCCAGATGGCCGCCCGCCGCGATGACCTCCTCGGCGACCTCGAACACGTCGCCGCGGTGGCTGGAGACCAGCCATTCGATCTCCAGGTCCGCGGGCAGCGCGTCGAGGTGCACGCGCACTCCCGCCGGCGTCGTCGGATGGGCGGCGACGAACTCCTCGCCGCCCAGCACGAATGCCGCGATCACCGGCCCGGGAAGCCGTCCGGCGCGCGCGTGCGCGACGATCGCCCGCGTCCAGCTCACGTTGAACGACGCCGCGTAGGGGCGCAGGCCGAGCCGCGGCGCCCGTTCCAGGAACGCCTTCTGGGTGCGGACGTCGTTGACGAAGACCCGGTCGTCGGTGGCGTAGTCGCCGGCGTCCGGGTCGAACAGGTCCATGTTGGCGCAGCCCATGTCGACCGGGAGCAGGTCCGCCGCGGTATCGGGGTCGCCCTGGTTGGGTGCGATGTTGGACAGCCGCTGCTCGACGTCGTGGCCGGCGACGTTGGCCATCGACGGCGCGAGCAGCAGCGAGCTGACCCGGTGCGTCTCGCGCGCGATCTCGGCGTACGCGGCGGCGGTGTGGTCGGCTCCGCCGTCCGCGGTCCGCGCGTGGTAATGCATGAGCGAGGCCCCGGCGCGCTCGCAGTCCCGGGCGACCTCCGCGATCTCGGCGGGCGTGTACGGCACGTGCGGGTTGGCGTCCCGGCCGGTGCCCTCGTTGGGGTTGATCCCGATGATCAGGGGCTTCACCGGGCGGCCTCCGGGTGCTTCCAGCCGGCGTCGGCGAGCTGCCCCCCGTCGACGCCCCACACCTGCCCGGTGACGAACGCCGCGCCGTCCCCGGCGAGGAAGGCGATGACCTCGGCGATCTCCCGCGGTTCGGCGTAGCGCCCGAGCGGGATGGCGTCGAGGATCGCCCGCCGGGTCCGTTCGTCCCCCTGCGCGCTCGCGACCAGCGGCGTCAGGGTCGAGCCCGGTGCGACGCAGTTGACGCGGACCGGTTCGGCGGCGAGTTCGACGGCGAGCTGGCGGGTCAGGGCGACGACCCCGCCCTTGGACGCCGCGTACGCCGCGCGGTCGGGGCTGCCGCGCAGGCCGGAGACCGAGGACACGGTGACGATCGACCCGCGGGCGGCGGCGAGGTCGTCGACGAACAGGCGGCACAGCGCGAACGTGCCGACCAGGTTGAGCGCCAGCGTGCGGGAGAAGCGGGCGGGCGTGACCTCGCGGACGGGCGCGTTGTCCGCGGTTCCGGCGCACGTCACGACCGCGTCGACGCGGCCGAAGCGGTCGCGCGTCCGCCGGGCCAGCCGGTCCAGGTCCGCCTCGTCGGTGACGTCCGCCCGCACCGGCAGCCGCACGGCCCCGGACGGCTCGCGCGTCTCGGCGCCGGCGTCCCGGAGGTCGGCGGTCACCACGTTCCAGCCGCGGTCCAGCAGCAGCGCCGCCGTCGCCGCGCCGATGCCCGAGGCGCCGCCCGAGACGACGGCGGTCCGCCCGGTCACCGGGTCACCAGCGTGGTCATGTCGCGCACCGGGTCGGTGCCGTCCCAGCCGGCGGCAGCGGCGGCGACGGCGTCGAACAGGGCCGCTTTGCGGCCGGCCACCTCGGAGAACTCCACGACGGTGCCGGTGTGCCCGCCCGCGGTGAAGTAGCCGAACCGCTCGTCCGGCCTCCCGCTGCCGGAACGGCCGCTCTGAAGCTCGGTGTAGCCGAGTTCCCCCGCCCGGCCGACGAGGGCGTCGAAGGCGTCCGTCCAGTACGCGACGTGCTGGAGTCCCTCGTGTCCCGCGTCGGTGAACTCGCGGAACGCCGACGGGACGTCGTTGCGCTGCTGGATGAGCTCCACCTGGACGGGCCCGGCCTGGGCCAGGGCGACGCTGATCTGCGGCGGGGCGCTCGGCGCGCCGCGGAAGACGAAGTGGTTCACGGGCTGGCGCTCGATGTAGAAGAACGGCCCGACCTGCAGCCGCTCCACCCAGTGGGTGATGGCGGAGGTGATGTCGGGGACCACGTAGCCCAGTTGTCGGATCACGCCGAAGACGCGGCTCATGTTTCCTCCTCGGTTGCGGACGCGGGGTTCGCTGCGGGTGCCGATCGTGTCGCGGAGCCGGTTCACCGGCACATGCCTCAGTGCCGTTCATCGGGAATTCCCGCGGCCGGAGCGCCGCCGTCGTCCGCGGCCAGGGCGCAGCGAAAAGGGATGGAAGGGGTGGGAAGGCGGAGGTTCAGGAAACGGCGGCCTTGTCGGCGCCTGCCGCCGGGGCGGGGGAGGCGGTGCCGCGGCGCGTGGCGGCCTCGAGGACGAGGACGATGCCCGCGCCGAGGGCCATGACGACGCCGTACACGCCGATGGCGGCGGTGAAGCCGTGGGTCGTGTCCCTCAGCCAGCCGGTGACCTGCGGCCCCCAGTAGCCTCCGAGGTTGCCGAAGCCGTTGATGACCCCGAACCCGGCCGCCAGCGCCGCTCCGGTCAGGAAGGACGACGGGATGGTGACGAAGACGGCCATCGCGCCGTACAGGCCGACGCCGGCCACGCAGAAACCGGCGATCGCGACGGCGGGGACGGAGAAGAACAGGGCCGCGATCCCGAAGCCGGCCGCCGCGACGGCGGCGGCCGCGGCGAAGTGGACGCCGCGCTCCTCCCGCCGGTCCGAGTGCCGCATCCACCACAGCACGGGCCCGATCGCGAGGAGTCCGGGGAGCGTGGCCACCCAGCCCACCTGGACCCTCGACAGGCCGAACTGCGCGAGGATCTGCGGTATCCAGACCTGGAAGCCGTTGAGGCTGAAGGTGACGCAGAGGAACACCGACACCAGGACCAGCACGCGCGGATGCACCAGTGCCCGCGCGAAGCCGAGCCCGCCGTGCGCGTCCGTCGTCTCGCGCTCCTCCGCCTCCAGCTCGGCGATGAGCCACTCCCGCTCGGCGGGGGCGAGGAAGTCCGCGTCCCGGGGGTCGTCCCGCAGGACCGCGACGACGACGCACCCCAGCGCGACCGCCGGGATTCCGGTGATGACGAACACCCAGCGCCAGCCGGACAGGCCGAGCAGGCCGTCCAGGTCGAGGATGTAGGTCATCACGGGCGTGCCGACCGACGACAGGCAGATGAACGCGACGATCCACGCCATCGCCCGCCCCCGGTCCCGCCGCGGGAACCAGCGCGAGACGAAGTACATCATCCCGGGCGAGAAGCCGGCCTCCGCGACGCCCAGCAGGATGCGGGCGCAGGCGAGGCCGGTCGTGCCCTGGACGGCCGCGGTGCCGATGGTGACCAGGCCCCAGGTCACCATGATCCGGCCGATCCACCGCCGGGCGCCGATCCTGGTGAGGATGTAGTTGCTCGGAGGCTCCAGGACCGTGTAGCTCCAGAAGTAGATGCCGGCCGTGAACCCGAAGGCCGACGCCGAGATCCCCAGTTCGTCGTTCATGGTGAGTGCCGCGACGCCGATGTTCAGGCGGTCGAGGTAGACCACGATGTAGCAGAGTCCGATCAGCGGCAGGAACCGCGCCGTCACCTTGCGGACGGCGCGGTTCCCCACTTCCGGCCGTTCTCGCACCTCGGTCCGTTCTGGCACCTCAGGCATGCCGCCTCCTTGTTCCTCCTGGTCAGCGCCATGTGACGCCGGCCACACAGGATGCGGCGGCGATGAGACCTGCACCACAGCCGGGTGCCGTTCATCGGGAAATCACTGCGAACTACTTGGCGGAGGGCCGCCGGGGCGGCGGATCGTCTCGGTTCACGGGGCGGTGGACGGGAGCGCTGTCGACGACCGCCCGCGACACCTCCGCCGCCGCAGCCCTGATCGCCCGCGTGTACCGATCGCGGTTCTTGGTGAAACGGTTGACCGGCGCGCTGAGGCTGACCGCCGCGACGACGTGGCCGAGCTCGTCCCGGACCGGAGCCGCGACGCAGAAGACGTCCTCGACCGCCTCGCCGAGATCGAAACCCGCTCCCCGCGACCGGATCTCCGCCAGCTCCGCGCGGAAGGCGCGCTCGTCGGTGACCGTCGCCGGCGTGTGCCGCCGCAGGGGCACCGCCCCGAGGTAGCGGGCGAGGTCGCCGGCATGGGCCAGCAGGACCTTGCCGACCCCGGTGCAGTGCAGGTCGAGCCGCGCCCCCACCGGGGCGCCCTGTGCCGTGATGTTGTGGTTGCCGAGCAGCTTGTCGACGTACAGCACCTGGTCCCGGTCGCGCACCCCGAGATGGCACGTCTCGCCGTACGTCCGCACCAGCCGTTCCAGGACCGGCGCGGCCGCGGCGCGGATGTCGATGGTGCCCCGGCGCACCTCCGCCAACTCCAGGACGCGCCACCCCACCCGGTACCGGCCGCCGTCGCGCCACTGCAGGATGCCGACGTCGGCGAGGCTGGAGAGCAGGGCGTGGGCGCTCGACCTCGGCACCCCGAGTTCTCCGGCGACCTCGCTGACCCCCCACTCGGCGCGTTCGGGGCGGAACAGGTCCAGCACCCGGCCGGCCTTGGCCAGCGTGTTGAGCGTCGCCATGCCACCGCCTCTCCCACGGTCCGTTCGGCATAGCCGAACCGAGCCGGCGGCCGGCGCCCGTCGCGGCCCGGTTCGCCGAACGACCCGCCGGGGCCGGGACCGGGATGCCTAGCGTGCCGCTCGCAGCCGGACGACGTCCGGCAGACGGAAGGGAAGAACCATGACCCTGCGAGCCGCCATCGTCGGTTCGGGCAACATCGGAACGGACCTGTTGTTCAAGCTCCTGCGGTCCGAGTATGTCGAACCCGTCGCCATGGTCGGGATCGACCCCGCCAGCGAGGGGCTCGCCCGAGCCGCGGAACTCGGCCTGGAGACGTCGGCGGAGGGCATCGACTGGCTGCTCGCCCGTCCCGACCTTCCGGACCTGGTCTTCGAGGCCACCTCGGCGCGGGTCCACGCGGCCGCCGCGCCCCGCTACCGCGAGGCCGGCATCACCGCCATCGACCTGACCCCCGCCTCCGTCGGCCCGTACGTCGTCCCCGCGGTCAACCTCACCCAGCACATCGGGGCGCCCAACCTCAACATGGTGAGCTGCGCCGGCCAGGCGACGATCCCGATCCTCTGGGCCATCGACCAGGCCGCCGACGTCTCCTACGGCGAGATCGTCGCCGCCATCGCGGCCAAGAGCGCCGGGCCCGGCACCCGCATGAACCTCAGCGAGTTCAGCGAGAAGACCTCCCGCGCCCTCGCGCTGGTCTCGGGGGCCGACCAGGCGAAGGCCATCTCCATCATCAACCCGGCGGAACCCCCGATGAACATGCGCGACACGATCTACGCACGCGTCCGCCGCCCGGACGCCGCGGCGATCGAGCGCGCCGTGATCGAGATGGTGTCCACCGTGCAGGGCTACGTGCCCGGTTACTCGCTGCGCCTGGTCACCGTGGAAGGCGACCTCGTCACCGTCATGGTCGAGGTGGTCGGGGCCGGGGACTACCTGCCGCCCTATGCGGGCAACCTCGACATCATCACCGCGGCCGCCGCGCGTGTGGCGGCCGCGATGGCCGAAGAGAACGGCGCCGACCTCACGAAGGAGACCGTGGCGTGAGCGAGAACGTGAAGGGCCGCGTCACCATCGTCGACACCACCCTCCGCGACGGGATGTCGAGCGTGTCGCACCAGTTCACCGCCCAGAACGTCGCGGACATCGCCCGCGGCCTGGACCGGGGCGGCATACCGACGATCGAGGTGGCCCACGGCATCGGCCTGGGAGCGTCGTCCGTCCAGTACGGGTTCGCCGCGGCGTCCGACGGCGACTACGTGCGCGCGGCGGTGGACTCCGTGGAGAACGCGGACATCGCGGTGCTCTACGTCCCGGGCATCGCGACCCTGCCCGAGTTGCAGGCCGCGGCCGACGCCGGGGCCGCGACCGTGCGCGTCGCCGTCCACTGCACGGAGGCCGACTGCGCGCGGCACTCGACGTCCCGGTCGGCTTCCACTCCCACAACAACCTGGGCGTGGCGATCGGGAACGCGCTCGCCGCGGCCGAGCAGGGCGCCACCTACATCGACGGATCCCTGCGCGGACTCGGCGCGAGCGCCGGCAACGCCCAGACCGAGGTGCTCGTCGCGGCGTTCGAACGGGCCGGCTGGGACACCGGTACCGATCTCTGGCCGCTGGCCGACACCGCGGAGCGGGTCCTCGCCCCGCTGATGAGGGAGCCGCAGATCATCGACGAGACCGCGCTGGTCCTCGGCTATGCGGGCGTCTACTCGACGTTCTTCCACCCGACCAAGCGGGCCGCCGCCAAGTTCGGCCTCGCCGGCCGCGACATCCTGCTGGAGCTCGGCCGGCGAGGGATCATCGGCGGCCAGGAGGACATGATCATCGACGTGGCCGCCGAGATGGCCGGGGTCTCCTTCTCCTCCGGCGGCGCCCCTCAGCCGTGACCCGTCCCCGGCAGCGCCGCCCGTCGAAGTGCCGCCGGGCGGCGCACGCCGGACGCACCCGACCGGTGAGGATGCCGCCCCCCCGCGCGGCGTCAGGAGCGCGCTCCGGCGGCCGGTGACAGCCGGAAGGCGTCGCCGTCGCGGTCCACGGTGAACGCATGGTCGGCGGGGAAGTGCGAGGGGAGCATGAGCAGTCCCTCGCGGGCGCAGCGCTCCAGCAGGGCGTCGCGCGTCCGTCGCGCCAGCGCCGGATCGGCGTCCCCGGACTGGCTCAGCTCCGGGTTCAGCAGTTGGACCGGATGGTGGACGACGTCGCCGGAGAGCACCGCGCCGCCGTCCGGCGACTGGATCTCGACCACGACGTGCCCGCCGGTGTGGCCGGGAGCCGCCCGCACCACGAGCCTGGTGTCCCCGTGCTCGGCCAGCTGGTGGCCGTCGTCGGCCACCTCCCACCGGCTGCTCTCCAGCACCGGGCGGACGCTGTCGTCGTACGTGCGCACGAGATCCGCGACGGCTCCCTCGGCCGGAGCCGACGCGGCCAGCGCCTGCGTGCTCTCCAGCTCCGCGCGTCCGAACACGTACGTCGCCTCGGTGAACGTCGGCCGCCAGCGGTCTCCGTCGAGCCGGGTGTTCCAGCCGCAGTGATCGGGGTGCAGGTGCGTGCTGACGACGACGTCGACATCCTCGACGGAGGTACCGGTCAGCGCGAAGCGGTCCAGGAAGTCGGTGTCGAACCGGTGGTGCGGAAGCAGGTTGGGCCGCTCCTTGTGGTTGCCGTTGCCCGCGTCCACGACGACCGTCGTGCCGCCGAGCCGCACGAGATAGGTGTGGATGGCCAGCACGAGATCGCCCGTGGCCGCGTCCACGGACCCCGGCCCGAACTCCGCCGCCGTCCGGGCGACGTCCTCGTCGGTGACGGCGGGGAACAAGTCCCGCGGGGGAAAGGGCCAGCGCGCCACCTCGGTGATCTGTGTGATGGTCGCCCCGCCCACTGTGATCGTGAAAGTCATCGGCCCGTCCTCGGTAGTCGCCGCATCGTCGGCCCAACAGGATGAGGCGGTCCCGCGCCGACCGCCACAGCCCAGTGCCGTTCATCGGTACTTCGTCAGCCGCGCAGGCGCGGTCCCGACCTGGTGCTCGACGACGCTGAACCGGTCTGTGTCGCCGTCTTCAGCGCCACCAGCAGTTACCGCAGGTCGGCGTTGCCTCGTGCGGTCCACACCGCCAGTGCCGCGACCAGAGCGGCGGCGCCGCCGATCCACAGCACACCCGACATGCCCAGCGAGTCGAGGACGACGCCGCCGACCAGCGCGCCCAGGCCGATCGACAGGTTGAACACCGCCACCCACAGCGCGGAGGCCGCCTCCACCGCGCCCGGTGCGGCCTTGATCATCCAGGTCTGCAGTGCGACCGACACCCCGCCGTAGGCCAGGCCCCACCCGATCAGCAGCGCGATGCCGCCGATCATGCCCCGGCCCAGCAGCAGGAACAGCGGCATCGCGACGGCCAGGGTCAGGGTGATCACCTGCACGGTGCGGTGCGTCCGGCGGGCCAGTGCCGCACCGGCGGCGAAGTTGCCGGCCATGCCCGCGATGCCGAACCCGAACAGCAGCGGCCCGACCAGCCGCGCGTCGATCCCCGACAGCCGCTGCAGGGCCGGGCTGACGAAGGTGTAGGCCACGAAATGACCGGTCACCAGAAGGAAGGTGGCCAGGATGCCGACCCGGACGCCGGGGTTGCGCAGCTGCCGGGCCAGCAGGCGCGGGCTCATCACCTGGGAGGCGGCCAGCGGGGGCAGCACGGTCAGCAGTGCGGCCAGCACGACCAGCGCCAGCGCGCTGAGCGTCGTGAACGCGATCCGCCACCCGGTCAGGCCGCCGATCACCGTGCCGATCGGCACGCCGAACACGTTCGCCGCGCCGACCCCACCGAAGATGATCGCGGTGGCGCGCGGCACGTGCGCCTGGTTCACCAGCCGGACCGCCAGCCCGCCGGCGACCGCCCAGAACCCGCCGATCGCCACCCCGACCAGCACCCGGGACGACACCAGCACGGCGAAGTTCGGCGCCAGTGCGGACGCCAGGTTGGCGAGCGTCATCAATCCCATCAGGCCGAGGAGCAGCAGCCGCCGGTCCAGCCCGCCGACCAGTGCCGGGACCACCGGCGCCGCGATCGCCGCGACGAGGCTGGGCACGGTCACCATCAGTCCGGCGGTGCCTTCGGACACCCGCAGCGCCGAGCCCACGTCGGTGAGCAGTCCGATGGGCAGTTGTTCGGCGGTGACCAGCAGGAACGTGCCCAGCGCCACGGCCGCCACGGCCGCCCAGCGGCTTGGTTCCGGCTCCTGCCGGACGGCCCGGGCGGTCTGCTCGGTGGTCGTCACGTCTACCTCCATCGGGAAATCGATTTGGGAGCGATCGATCCCATACGATGACCGGACCCTAGTATGGGAGCGATCGCTCCACAAGTCGGTTAAGGTAGGCGCATGGCACGACCTCGGCAGTTCGACGAGCGGGAGGCGGTCGCCCAGGCGACCGACCTGTTCTGGCGTCGCGGCTACAACGCCACCTCGGTCCGCGACCTGGGCGCCGAACTCCACCTCACGCCCAGCAGCCTGTACCGGACGTTCGAGGACAAGCACACGCTGTTCCTGCGCGCCCTCGACCACTACCGCGCCACCGAGTCCGCCCAGGCCAGGGAGCGGCTGGCGACCGCCGGCCGGCCGGTCCGCGACGCGCTACGGGACTGGCTGCTGTGGCTGGTGGGCTGCACCGCCGACGCCGAGCCCGGCCCAGGCTGCCTGGTGGTGAACACCGCCACCGAACTGGGCACCACCGACACCGAGGTCAGCGCGCGGACCGAGGCGGCCTTCGAGGTCACCCGGTCGGCACTGCGGTCACTGCTGGATCAGGGACGCCGCAACGGCGAACTACCGACCGACCTCGACCTCGACGCCGCCGTGGAACTGCTGTTCACCACGGTGCTCGGACTGCGGGTCCGGGAACGCGCCGGACATGACCCGCAGCGGCTGGCCACCGCGATCGACTTCGCCATCCGCGCCCTGGACCCCGCACCAACGGAACCGGCCCGCCCAGAACGTTGAGCGTGCCAGAAGCGCACACGAAGGCATCGAGCATGGCGGCAACCGCCGCGCCCGCGGCATAGCCGCCCAAACCCTCCTGCTGACCCTTCCCCCGGGCACGTCACCCCACCCGAAGCCTGACCCCCAGCGGCCACAACACCCCTTGGCCGTCCGCTGCGCGATCGATCGTGGGGCACCGCCGCCGCGTCGGCAGGACTCCTCGTCGACGCGGACTTCACTGCCTGGCCATGACTAGAGCCTCGGGGAAGACTTGAAGCGATATTGACGTGCTCGGTTACCGGTGCGGCCGCAGAGCTTGCACGGCCGCTTCTAGCGTGGGTGACATGCCGGAAGTGAAGGAGTACGCCCCGGGGATGCCGACTTGGGCGGAGCTGGCCACACCCGACCTGGCGGCGTCCACGAGGTTCTACCGCGCCCTGTTCGGCTGGTCGTCCTACACGGTGACCGTGGACACGCTGGGCGACTACGAGATGTTCACCCTGGACGGGCCGCAAGGCCCGCAGGTCGCGGGCATGCAGGCGATGACCGACGACGCCCTGCCACCGTCCTGGACGTGTTTCTTCCGCACCGCCGAAGCCGCCGGGACCGCCGCCGCCGTCCGCGCCGGCGGCGGCCGGGAACTGACCGGCCCGGTGCAGGTCGCCCAGTTCGGCCGGATGGCGCTGTTCATGGACCCCGAGGGCGCGTCCTTCGCCGTCTGGGAACCGTACGAGCACCAAGGCGCCGAGGTGGCCGGCGAACCCTCGACGCTGTGCTGGGTGGAGCTGGCCTGCCGCGACATCGAACGGGCCCGCGCCTTCTACGGGGCGGTGTTCGGCTGGCGTGCCGTCGAACGCGAGTACTACGGCCCCACCTACACCACTTTCACGATCGACGGTCGGGCTGCGGCCGGCATGGTGCACATGGACGAGCAGTGGCCGTCCCACGTCCGGCCGCACTGGATTCCCTACTTCCAGGTCACCGATTGCGACGCCGCCACCGCGCTGGCCGCCGACCTCGGCGCGCGAGTCCGCGTCCCGCCGACCGACGTGCCACCCGGCCGTTTCGCGGTCATGACCGACCCCACCGGCGCGCGCCTGGGCATCATCACCCCGGCCCGCCGCAACGCTTGACCGCTCATTCGCTCTGTGCATCGCCTTCACCGCCCGGCCATGCCCGGCCGCTACCCCTACATCTGCACCATCCACCCGTTCATGCAGGCGACGCTGACCGTCAGATGACGGCACCAGCCTGCCCGGCCACCGCCGGACGCGTCCGATGCCTTCACCAAGGCGGACATCCAAGCCATTGAGCCAATGGACGCCGTAGGGCTACATCGACGATCCGCCCTGACCGATAGCAGTCCCCCGCACAACGACCGACCGTGAGGATGCGGGACCGGTACGGACGGGTTCCCGGGTCAGGCGCGCCGCCCGCCGTCGATCGACATCGCGATCCCGGTGACATAGGTCGCGCCGTCCGAACAGAGCCAGACCGCCGCGGCCGCCACCTCCTCGGGGTCGGCCAGCCGTCCGAGCGGGGTGACCGCCGCCTGCCGCGCGATGATGTCGGTCCCGGCGGCCCATTTCTCGAATCCGGGAGTCAGGGTCGGGCCGGGGCAGACGGCGTTGACCCGGATGCCGTCGGGCGCGTAGTCGACCGCGGCGACCTTGGTGAGCCCGACGATGCCGTGCTTGGCGGCGACGTACGCGGGGGCGTTGGGGATCGCGGCGAGGCCTCCGTTGGAGGCGATGTTCACGATCGCGCCGCCGCCTTTGAGCAGGGGCAGTTCGTACTTCATGCACAGGAAGGTGCCCGACAGGTTGACACGGACGACCCGCTCGAACTCGTCCAGGGTCATCTGGTCGAGCAGCCGGCGGGATGACATTCCGGCGTTGTTGACGGCGAAGTCGAGGTGGCCGTAGGCCGTGACGGTGCGTTCGACGGCCGCCCGCACGGAGCGTTCGTCGGCGATGTCGATGGTGGCGGCCGTGGCCTTCCCGCCGGCCTTCTCGATCATCTCGGCGGTCTCGGCGGCCGTGGTCTCGTCGATGTCGAGTACGGCGACCGCGGCGCCGTTCTCGGCGAGCGCGAGTGCCGTGGCGCGGCCGATGCCGCTGCCCGCGCCGGTGACCAGCCCCGCCTTTCCGGAGAAGTCGATCATGCCGCTGCCCCGTCCAGTCCCAGGACGCGACGGGCGTTCAGGTGGGCGATCTTCTCTTTGACGGCGGTGGGCAGGTCGGCCTTCTGCACGGAGGCGACCGCGGCGGCCGTGTCCTCGAAGGGGTAGTCGATCGAGAACATCACGGCGTCCTCGCCGGCCGTGAGGACTGCCGCCTGGACCGCTTCCGGTGCGAGGACACCGCTCGTCGTCAGGAGGATGTTGCTCCCGATATAGGCCGAGGGCATCCGTTCCAGCGGTTTCTCCACGCTCAGGGTGGCGTAGCGGCTGTCGAGGCGCGATTTCTGGAACGGCAGGAACTCGCCGAGGTGACCGAGGATCAGTGTCGCCTCCGGGTGCCGGTCGAAGACGCCGGCGTACACCAGCCGCATGGCGTGGCCACCGGTCTCGGCCTGCCAGCTCCAGCTGGCGCCGTACATCTCCGGTCGGCCGGCCATGACCCGCCAGTCGTCGAGCGGTACCGAGCCGGGGTGCAGGTAGAGCGGCACCCCGAGTTCCTCGAAGGCGCTCCACAGCTCGTCGTAGGCGGGGTCGTCCAGGTAGCGGCCGTGGGTGTGGTCATTGACCAGCGCGCCGCGGAACCCGAGCTCGCGGACCGCGCGGGCCAGCTCGGCTACGGCCGCGTCGGGATCCTGGGTCGGCAGTGCGGCGAATCCCTGGAATCGGGTCGGGTGGGCGGCCACCACCTCCGCGAGGAAGTCGTTGGCGAACCGGGCGTTGTCCCGCGCCGCGGTGGGATCGGTGTCGGCCTGGATGCCGGGGACGGTCAGCGACAGCACCTGGACGTCGATGCCGTGGGCGTCCATGTCGGGGAGCCGGTGCTGCTCGAAGTCGACGAGTGTGCGGCCGCACATCTGGGCGTATTCGCTCGTCACCCGGATGCGCATTTCGGCGGCGGGCTGCCGGGTGGCCAGGTCGGGAATCGCGAACGCCTCTTCGAGCGCGATATAGGTCATTGGTGATGCTCCTTTCGGTGGAGGTCAGTTGGAGGCGGTACGGCGGCGGACGATGGTGGCCAGCGAGACCGCGACGACCAGGGCGGTGCCGTAGAAGACGTTCTCGATCCAGCCGCTGTAGCCGAGCAGCTGGAGGCCGAGGATGCCGGTGGCGAGGAAGTAGATGGCCACGAGGGTGCCGATCGGGTTGAACCGGCCCGGACGGACCGCCGCCGTGCCGAGGAACACCGCGGCGAAGGCCGGCAGCAGGTAGGTGCCGGAGGATGTGGAGTCGAAGCCGCCGATCGAGGCGACCAGCACGACGCCGCCGAGGCCGGCGAGGGTGCTGCCGGTGACGAAGGAGCCGATCCGGATGGCGTCGACGGGGACGCCGGCCAGCCTGGCCACCTCGCGGTTGGCGCCGACGAAGGTCATGTGGCGGCCCAGCGGTGTGAAGGTGAGGACGTACCCGATCACGAGCGCGAGCGCGACGCCGTAGTAGAAGCCGACCGGCAGGCCGAAGATCTCGTAGAGCGCGAGGTCGCTGAACCCCACCGAGAGACCGGAGACGGTGGTCTGGGAGGAGGCGAGTGAGGCCAGGCCGAGCAGCAGGGTGGAGCTGCCGAGCGTCACGATCAGTGCCTGGACGCCGACCTTGACGATCAGCAGGCCGTTGACCAGGCCGGAGAGCGAGGCGCACAGGACGGCCACCACGCAGGCGAGGGGGAGGTTCCAGTGGTGCAGCACGGCCAGCACGGGCACGAGGGTCGCGGAGAGGCCCATCGTGGAGGCGATGGACAGGTCCAGCTCGCCCACGACGAACGTCATCATCGCGGCGAGTGCCAGGAAGACCAGCGCCTGCTGGGAGGCGAAGATGCTGTGGAAGGTGCTCGCCTGCAGGAACTTGCCAGGCATCAGGACGGCGTACAGGGCGCACATCGAAGCCCAGAAGCCGACGATGGCGTATCTGCTGGTGAAACGCCGCCAGTCGAAGGCCTCGCGGGTGAGGACCAGAACGGATTCCGCGCGGGGTCTGCGGACCCGGACGTTGGTCTGCGGCATGGTCACGCCTTTCTGGGCGGCGGGGCGGTGGCGAGGCGGCCGGCGTAGACGGCCTCGACGATCGCGTCCTCGTCGGGCCTGAGCAGCTCGGCGGCGACGCGGCCGGCGGCGAACACCAGGACCCGGTCGCAGACCGCCGCGAGGTCGGCCGGCTGGATGGAGGCGAGGAGGACGGCGACCCCGTCCTCGGCCGTGGCGGAGATGGCGTGGAGGATGTCCTCGCGCGCCCCGACGTCGACGGCCTGCGTCGGCTCGTGCAGCACCAGCAGGCGCGGCCGGCCGGCGAGCCACTTGCCGAGCATGACCTTCTGCTGGTTGCCGCCGCTGAGCTGCCCGACCGGCTTGGCACGGTCCGGGGGGCGCACCCCCAGCCGCTCGATGACCCGGTCGGCTTCGCCGCGTTGCCAGGTCAGGCCGCTCCACCAGGGGCGGCCGTTCCGCTTCACCCTCGGCAGGGTGATGTTCTCGGTCACCGAGAGCGCGAGGGCGAGCCCGTCGTCGATCCGGTGTTCGGGAACGAACGCGATTCCGGCATCGATGCAGCGCCCGCTGGTCGCGCCGCGCAGGTCCAGCCGCCGTGCTCCCAGCCGGAGGGATCCGGTGGCGCGGCCGCGGGCACCGGTGATCAGGTAGGGCAGCTCGTCCCACCCGGATCCCGCGACGCCCGTCACCCCGAGCACCTCGCCGGGGCGGACGTCGAGGTCGAGTTCGCGCACCACCTTGCCGCTCACTCCGCTGATCCGCACGGCCGCTGGTCCATCCGTGATCGCGGCGCGGGTGTGCAGCCTCCGCTCGACGTCGCGGCCCAGCATCCTGCGGGCGAGCTCGCGCTCGGTGGTGGACGCCGTCTCCACGGCGCCGTCCACCACGGCGCCGTCGCGCAGCACCGTCACCCGGTCGGAGAGCAGCATCACCTCCTCGAGGTTGTGCGAGATCAGCAGCGCCGATCCTCCGGCGGCGACCACGCCGCGCAGCGTGCGGTAGAAGTCCTCCAGCGCGTCCTTCGGCAACGCCCTGGTGGCCTCGTCCAGGACGATCACGCCGCCGCCCTCGCGCTGGTTGCGCAGAGCCCGGGCGATCGCCACGATCGAGCGGTCGGCCGGGCCGAGGCCGCCGACCATCGCCGAGGGCCTGATGGAACGGGCTTCGAGCCGTTCCAGGATCTCGGCCGCGATGCGCTCTTCGCGCCGCCAGTCGATCAGCCGTGCCCAGCCGCGGGTCCGGAAGCCGCCCACCGCGATGTTCTCGGCCACCGACTTGCCGGGCACCAGGCCGAGGTCCTGGTGCACGATCGTGATCCCGGCCTCGCGCAGGTCGCGCAGCCGCGTCGGCGAGCTGAGCCGCCTGCCTTCCACGACGATCCGGCTGCCGCGATCGGGGGTGTGGAGACCCGCCAGGATCTTCACGAGCGTCGACTTGCCCGAGCCGTTCTGGCCGACGACGCCGTGGATCTCGCCTCGCCGTACCGTCAGGTCGACCCGGTGCAGGGCTTTGACGGTGCCGAAGGACTTGCTGAGCGAACGCAGTTCGAGCGGCGCGGCCACCGCGGTCACTTCGTGCTCCACAGGTTCGCGAAGGCCTGCTTGTAGCCGGTGGAGCCGAACCACTGGCCGCCGGCTTCGGCCGCTGTGGTCAGGTCGAGGCTGTCGACGTTCTGCTTGGTGAACACGCGGTTGAGGACCGGGTACGTCTGGGGCGGCGCCTGTCCGGCCACCATGCGGAACACCGAGTCGGCCATTGTCCAGGCCAGGTACGGCGGGTTGGTGCCCGCCATCGCGAGCAGTTGCGGGTTCGATTTCACCTGCTGCACCGAAGCCAGCACGTCTCCGCTGCTGGAGATCTTGATCGAACGGGTCTTGCCGGCGGCCTGGACACCGGAGACCGCCGCCGCGAGGTAGGTGTCGGTCTGGGGGACCACATAGCCGATGCCGGGGTCCCGGACCAGGACGCTGCTCACGAGCGACGGGATGTTGCTCATGATGCCGAGATTGACGCCTTTCACTGTGAGGACGCAGTGCGGGCAGGCCCGCTTGAAATAGTCGATGGCGTGCTGCCCCTGCGCCTCGATCGCAGTCGATGCGTTCAGCTGCAGGAAAAGTACGTGCGCCTTTCCGTCGGAGTCGGCGATCACGGCGTCCGCTTCGCCCTCCACCGCGTTGAAGCCGTAGTTCTCGGGGTCGCCGAACGCGAAAGCCTTGGACGTCGCGACTCCCCGCGGTTGCTTGGCGCCCGCGATGAAGACCGGGACGCCGGCCGAGCGCAGCTTCTCGAAGGCCGTCGATGCCAGCTCGTAGGGGATGTAGTCGGTGATGACGGCCGCCGGCCTCTGCTGCACCGCCTGGTCCAGGCAGGCACCGAACCCGCTCGGATTGCCCTGGCCATCGCAGGTGTGGAGGTTGGCGCCGACCTTGGCCAATGCCTCCTGGAGGTTCTTCTGCACGAAGGGGAAGTGGCCGGCCTTGAGCGCGATCGGCACGTAGAAGACGGTCTTGCCGGCGACCTTGGAGGTGTCGACGGGATCGCCGAGGTCCGGCGCTCCCGGAACGGGCTGCGACAGCTTCTCCAGATGAGCCTTGGCGGCCTTGGCCACGCCGGAGGAGGCGGTGCCCGAGGCATCCGATGCCGCCCCGGAGGCACCGCAGGCGCTGACAGCGAGCCCGGCCGCCAGGCCGAGCCCGGCGGCGACGCTCCGGACCGACCGGCGCTGCCCGGCGAAGGACGTGTTCATGTGGGTTCTTCCTGTTCCTCGATCCGGTGGACATGCGGCCGGGGAGCTGCTCGGAGCGGGGCGAGCACGACGCGGGTGCGCACCTTTCTGGCGGCGATCGCCTCCAGGAGCGGGCGCCCGCCGGTGTCGGCGAGCGTGATCAGCAGGTCGCCGGCGTCGTCGAGGCAGCAGGCGATGGGCAGTTCCGGCGAGGTGTCGATGGACTCCACCGATTCGCCGGCCCGGACGTGGACGACGCGGCACCCCGACGTGGTCGCCACCCACACACCGCCATCGGCGGCAGGCCAGATACCGTCCGGACGGGCGTCCGGCCCTACCAGGGCCGCGATGTCGGCGTATGGCCGCGGAACCCCGAGCGAGCCGTCCTCCTCCACCGCGAAGGCGATGAGCCGCTGCATCAGCGTCTCGACGACCACGAGGGTCCGGCCGCCGTCGACCAACGCCATGCCGTTGGGGAACACGACCTGCTCCGCGGCCACCGATGCCGATCCGTCCGGACGGACCAGGATGATCCGCCCCGGACGCGGCGCTTCTCCCCCCGCGGCGTCGAAGCCGACGTCGTCCACGTACAGATTGCCGGCGTCATCGCCCACGACGTCACCCAGCGGCCCCACGCCGAGATGCCCGAGGTCGGCGTACGTCGACCATTCCGAACCGGTCCACACGCCGAGTCGGCCCGCGGACATGAGCGCA
This sequence comes from Actinomadura sp. NTSP31, assembly GCF_041951385.1. Lineage (NCBI taxonomy): Bacteria > Bacillati > Actinomycetota > Actinomycetes > Streptosporangiales > Thermomonosporaceae > Actinomadura > Actinomadura sp. NTSP31. The sequence continues at coordinate 29,553 of NZ_JBGNUT010000021.1, forward strand.
CCGACGAGGCGGCCGTCAGGCAGGAACCAGAGCCCGTTCGACACCGGAGAGGTCTCCGTAGGCGTCCAGGAGCCACTCGCGTCGGTCCACAGACGCGACCCTTGGGTGTCGGAGAGCCAGAGGGCACCATCGTGCCAGCGCGGCCCTTCGCCCCACTGCATACCGGCGGCGTACTCCCGCAGGCGACTCACGCCGTGACCCCCGCACCCAGCACCCGGCCGGCCAGCGCGCGAGTGACCGCCTCCAGATCGGAGGCATCGGACGCCAGCGCATAGACATAGCGATCAGGACGGACCAACGCGACGGTCGCGCCGTGCGAAGCCAGCCAGGACTCGTAGTCATGTCCACCGCCTGGCAGCGCGACCACGTCCAGGCGCTGCCACAGCGCCCGCGCGGCGTCATCGACACCGGCGATCACGTCGTTCGCGCCGACGACGGCGAAACGGTAGCCCGTGACGTCGTCGAGGCGGCCGCCATCGCCGTCGCGGGGCTGCGGTGAGAGCTGGCCTATGGCCCCGGCCGGCTCGTCCACCAGTCCCGGGCCGAGCAGCGGTCGATGGCGCTCGAGCACCTGGGGCGCGCCCGCCGGCGGCGGCACGTGGCCGTGGCCGAAGTCCTCGATCATGTTCGCCTGGCGCGCGGACTCCACGATGTACGGAGTCACATGCGGCGCGCGCTCGGTCTCATAGGTGTCCAACAGGGACTCGGGCGCCTGACCGCGTACCACCATCGCGAGCTTCCACGCCAGGTTCATCGCGTCGCGCAGACCCGAGCACATGCCCTGGCCGAGCATCGGCGGCATCGTGTGGGCGGCGTCGCCGGCCACGAGCACGCGCCCCTTCCGCCATCCGTGGACCAGATGGGCGTGCCACTGATACGCGTCGGTACGAGTGATCCGGTAGCTTCCCGGCGCGAGCCAGGGCGAGAGCAGTTCGTAGACCGAGTCGGGCCGCTCCATCTCATGGACGTCGTGGTGATCGGCGAGCATGAACTCGAACCGCAGCAGCGGCGGGAAGAGCGGGCAGTAGGTGACGGGCAGGTCCTTCGCGCACCGGATGAAGCCCGTCGTCCTCGGCAGGCCGTCGGGGTGCTCGAACGGATGGACGTCGACGATGAGCGAGGTCTGCGTGCCGTGCAGGTCCTCGATCTCCATCTCCATGGCGTGCTGCACGAACGAGCCCGCGCCGTCGGCCCCGACGGCATAGGAACAGCGGATCTCCTGGACACGGCCCGTGTCCCGCTCCTGGAGCCGCAGTGTCACCTCGTGGTCGTCCTGGTCGACGCCGGTCGCCTCCCAGCCGAACCACAGCGCCGTGCCCTCACCGGCGGCGAGCAGACCGCGGAGGCGAGACTCGATGTCGGGCTGATGCGACTGGTAGTCCGTCGCCCAACCCTGGTCGGACTCCGTGTCCGGGTGGGAGAACTCGAGGAAGGGAACGCCGTCGGCGTCCTCGAGGATCCACCCGCTCTGACGCAGGTAGTTCTTCTCGAAGTCGGCCGCACCGAGCGTCTGCAACGTCCGCATGGTCTCGTCGTCCAGGTGGGTGGCACGCGGGTGCTGGCACACGATGCGCTGCGGGTCGACCACCGCGACGGTGACGCCGCGCATGGCGAGGAGGCGGGCGGCGGCCAGGCCGACAGGGCCCGCTCCCACGACGACGACGTCGTAGGAGTCGGGACGCGTTGCTGCTACGAACACGGATGGTCTCCTGATCTGGGCGGGCCGGGTCAGCGGGGCGAGTGGGCGCCGGACATCAGGGCGGCGAGGTCGTCCGGCGCCACGAAGGACGGAGGAGGTGGCGGCCCCCAGCTGAAGAGGCTCTTCGCCCCGTCCCATACCTCCGGCTTCCAGAGGGCGTCGTCGACGACGCAGTCCATGTCGGAGTAGTACTCGGAGAAATTGCCGGCGGGGTCCTTGAGGTACCAGAAGAAGTTGGAGCCGACGTGGTGCCGGCCGAGGCCCCACACGTGCCGCTCCGGGTGCTCCCGGAGCATCGCCGTCGCCCCGCGGCCGATCTCGTCGACATCGTCGACCTGCCAGGAGGTGTGGTGGACGAAGTTGACCGGCGCGCTCGACACCAGCACGTTGTGGTGATCGGTCGAGCAGCGCATGAACGAGGCCGTACCGGGCACCTCATCGCTGATCTTCAGGCCGATGCCCTCGGAGAAGAACCGCCGGCCGGCCTCCTGGTCGACCGATCCGATGACGACGTGGCCGAGTCTGCGCGGACGCACCCGTCCCTCACGGAGGATCCCGGGCGCGCGGCCCGTGCCGCGGTCGGTGCGGCCCGGCCCGTTGTAGGGCGTCGCCGCGACTTCGGGCTGAGCGATGCGGGGCGTCACGGCGACCTCGACGTGCACGCCGGTGACCGGCTCGATCGCGGCGACGCGGGCGTCCGTGCCCTCCACGGCGAGGCCCATCCCGTGGAGCCTGGACTCGATCGAGCGGACATCGTCGGGATCGTCGGCGCCGATCGACAGCCCCACCAGCCGCCGGGTCGGCGTCGGGACCAGACGGAGCTGGCGGCCGCCGTCGACGGTGGAGAGCCAGCCGTCCCCTTCCCGGTCGAGGCCGAACTCCTCGTAGTAGGCGGCCGTGGCATCGACATCGGGAACACCGATGGTGACCGAGGCCAGACGATGCAGTGCCATCAGGATTCCTCCTTGCTCGCGTGGGCGACAAAGCGCTGGCGCAGCTCGCCGATCCCCTCGACGTAGGAGATGAGCTCGTCGCCCGGCGCCAGGAAGCGCGGCGGGGTGCGCGCGGCGCCTACCCCTGAGGGCGTGCCGGTGAAGATCACGTCGCCGGGGTAGAGGGTCGTCACCGCGGAGAGCCGCTCCACCAGGGCTTCGACGCCGAAGACCAGCTGCGACGTGCGGCCCTTCTGGACCTCCTCGCCGTTGAGAGTGCAGCCGAGCCGGAGGTCCCGGGGATCGGCGACCTCGTCCGGGGTGACGAGGAACGGGCCGGTCGGGCTGAAGCCGGGGTACGACTTGGCCAGGCTGAACTGGGCGGGCGTGGCGACGTGCTGGAGGCGGCGCTCGGAGAGGTCCTGGCCGACGGTGAGCCCGGCGACGTACCGCCAGGCGTCGGCGGCGCGGACGCGGGCCGCTTCGCGGCCCATGACGACGACCAGTTCGACCTCCCAGTCGACGGTCGTGGCGGGCAGGGCGACCTCGGTGACGGGACCGGTGAAGGACGAGACGAACTTGGTGAAGACCGCCGGCTCCTCCGGCGCCGCCAGGCCGGCCTCGGCGGCGTGGTCGCCGTAGTTGAGGCCGATCGCGAAGACCTGTTTGGGGGCGGGTGACGGCGCCGCGAGTTCGGCGGCGGCGAACCGGACCGCCGGGCCCTGCGGCGCCCCGGCCGCCCAGGCCGAGAACTCCGGCCAGTCCTCGTAGAGGCTGGTGATCGACGGGCCGAACCGTCCCCCACTGGCCTGCGCGATGTCGATGCCGGTCCCGTCCCCGGTGACGAGGACGGTTCGGTCCCGGACATGGGCGATGCGCATGGACGCTCCTTGTGGTCGACGGCGAGTGGCGTCCAACACACGATGATCTGCCAAATATTCGTATGTCAAGAGAGATTCGAAAGTTGTCCGGAACATCGAAATCTTCTAAGGTGGTGTCATGATCAGGCCCAGCAAGCCACGGCAGACGAGGACGGCCGAGGTCTACGAGCGCATCCGCGCCGACATCTTCGCCGCGCGCCTGAAGCCGGGTCAGCGCCTCAAGTTCCCCGACCTCTGCGCCACCTACGAGACCAGCGTGGGCGTCGCCCGCGAAGCCCTGGTGCGCCTCGCCGCCGACCGGCTCGTGAGCGTCCAGGCGCACCAGGGCTACACCGTGGCCGAACTGTCCATCGAGCAGCTCACGGACCTCACCGCCGCGCGGGTCGAGCTGGAACCCCTGACCTTCCGCAAGGCGATACTCGAAGGCGACGAGCACTGGGAGTCGGGCATCGTCGCGACCCATCACCTGCTGGCGCTGCGCGAGCAGGCCGCCCGTTCATCGAAGGAACGTGACGCCTCGTGGTACGCGGCGCACGAGGACTTCCACGCCGCCCTGCTCGCCGGCTGCCGCAGCCGCCGGCTGCGCGAGGTGACGCAGATGCTGCGGGCGGAAGCCGAGCTCTACCGGCACTGGGCCGCCCCCTTGGGAGCCGATGTCAAGCGCGACCTGGCGGGCGAGCACCGCGCGCTGGCCGATGCCGCCCTGGCACGCGACGCGGAGCTCGGTCCCGAGCTGCTGCACCGGCACATCGCCTGTACCACCGAGATCCTGGCCCGCGGGATCAGCGAAGGAACCGAGGTCCAAGCGTGAACGGCACACCGACCCCGGCGCCGGCCTGGACACCCTCGCCGGACGATTTCGCGAAGAGCCGGTTGGCCGACTTCGCGCGCTTCGCCTCGGCGCGCACGGGACGCCGCCTCACCGACTACCAGGCGCTGTGGGAGTGGTCGACCGGCGACCTGAGCGGCTTCTGGTCGGCGGTCTGGGACTTCTTCGGCCTGCCCCCGAGGCCGGACGGCTCCGACGTGCTCACCGACGAGGCCATGCCGGGCGCCCGCTGGTTCCCGGGAACCGAGCCCAACCTCGTCGACCAGGTCTTCAAGGGCCGCGATCCGAACGGCGTCGCCCTGGTCGCCGCGACCGAGGACGGCCGCGAGGTCGACCTGACCTGGTCCGCGCTCTCGACCAAGGTGGCGGCGGCAGCCGAGGGCCTGCGGCGGCTGGGCGTCGGCCGCGGCGACCGGGTGGCGGGCTACCTGAGCAACGGGCCGGAGGCGGTCGTGGCCTTCCTCGCGACGGCCGGCATCGGCGCGATCTGGGCGGTCTGCGGGCTCGACTACGCGCCCGCGGCGGCCCAGAGCCGGCTCGGCCAGCTCAAGCCGCGGGTGCTCGTCGCGGGCACCGGCTACCGGTACGCGGGCAAGGAAGTCGACAGCGGGGACGCGGTACGGGAGCTGGCCCGTTCACTGCCCGACCTGGCGGCGGTGGTGATCGTCGGGGACCCCGACGCCGTGCCCGGCGCGATCGGATGGGACGACCTGACCGCCGACGCGTCGGTCCCGCTGGAACCGGTCCCCGTGCCCTTCGACCACCCGCTCTGGGTGCTGTTCTCCTCGGGCACGACCGGACGCCCCAAGGGCATCGTCCACGGACACGGCGGCGTGCTGCTGGAACAGCTGAAGTGCAACGGGCTCCACTTCGACCTGCGCGAGGGCGACCGGATGCTCTGGTACACCACGCCCAGCTGGATGATGTGGAACGCGCTGGTCTGCAGCCTGCTCGTCGGCACCACGATCGTCTGTTTCGACGGCAGTCCGGGATTCTCCGCCCCGGACGCGCTGTGGGCGCACGCCGCGCGGCTGCGCGTCACGCTCCTCGGCACCAGCCCCGCCTACATCGGCGCCTGCCGGAAGGCCGGCGCCGACCTTTCCCGGCACGACCTTTCGGCCCTGCGCACCGTGGGGATCACCGGCTCCACGTTCGCCGCCGACGGCTTCCAGTGGCTGAGCGGGCAGCTGCCGAGCGGCGTACGGATCGTCTCCAGCAGCGGAGGAACCGACGTGGTGACGGCGTTCGTCGGCGGCGCACCGAACGTGCCGATCTGGGCCGGCGAACTGTCCGCACCACTGCTCGGCGTCGCCCTCGACGCCTTCGACGGCCGAGGCCGGCCGGTCCGCGACGAGGTCGGCGAGCTCGTCGTGACCAAGCCCATGCCGTCGATGCCGGTCTCCTTCTGGGACGATCCCGACGGCAGCCGTTACCGCGCCGCGTACTTCGACACCTACCCCGGAGTGTGGCGCCACGGGGACTGGATCACCATCACCGACCGCGGTTCGGTGGTCATCCACGGTCGCTCCGACGCCACCCTGAATCGCCGAGGAGTCCGCATCGGAAGCAGCGACATCTATGCCGTCGCCGAGTCGATCCCACAGGTCACCGAATGCCTGGTCGTCGGCCTCGAACAGGATGACGGCGGTTACTGGATGCCGCTGTTCGTGACGCTCGCCGACGGGGCCGAACTCGACGATGCCCTCCGCGCGACCATCAGCGGCGAGATCGCCGCGCGGGCGTCCCGGCGCCACGTACCGGACGACATCATCGCCGCGCCGGGCGTCCCGCACACGCGCACCGGCAAGAAGCTCGAAGTCCCGGTGAAGCGGGTCCTCCTGGGCCATCCGGTGGCGGACGTCGTCGATCCGACGAGCGTCGACCGGCCTGAACTGCTGGACTGGTACGCCGAGGTCGGCGCGCACCGTCGCGCGCGACGCCACGCTGCGGGCCTTTGAGTACGCGCACGGCAGCGTCGTACTCGCTCCAGTCTCCCTGACTCGAACGTCCTGGTCGGGCGCCGGCACTCCGCGCCGGAGCCCTCGCTACTCGGCCGCCGGCGACACGTCGGAGCCATCGCCGGGTTGCGCTCGCGCATCACCCTGTCGCCTTGCGTTCTGGGCCAGGAGGGCCCCGATCTCGGTGGCCGGGCGTGCGGTGTGCAGGCCGATCAGCTCTGCGAGCAAGCCGTCCAATGACGGCCAGGGGATGTTCCCGTGGTCGTTGTAGAGGCTGATCAGACCATGCATGGCGGTCCAGAGCATCAAGCCGGCCTGCCACTGCTCCTCGGCCGTCCGCGTCCGGTCCGGGTCGGTGACGGCCGCCAGGGAGACGACGACGGAGTCGAGCAGGTCGGCGCCGGCGCTGTGGGCTGATCCGGGGACGAGGTCGGCGGGCATACGGCTCCCGAAGAGAGTCCGGTAGTGACCGGGTTGTTCGACTCCCCAGTGCACGTAGGCCGCACACCGTGCCACGAGGCCGGCCAGCGGATCCGGGGCCGATCGAGCGGCCTCGCCCATCACCCGGGCCAACTCGTCGTAGCGCAACCGCAGCACATGCTGGATCAGCGCACTGAGGTCGGGGAAATGACCGTAGATGCTGGCCGGCGCCACCCCGACTTCGCGCGCGACCTGCCGCAGCGTCAACGTCTCGGGCTGGTCGAGAGTGGCCAGCAGCCTCGCCGCGGCCTCCACGAGCTGGGCGCGGAGCACCTGCCCCTGGCCTCGCGGATTGCGCCTGCGGGTGGCGGCCCGCTGCTCGGGCACTCTCCCCTCCCCGGCCGGTGCGAACGATCGACAACAGTTGTTCACCTTACCTGGGCACCGCCTTGACATCCCTAACCAACGGTTGTTCACTTAGTAACCAACACTTGTTCAGTAAAGGGATGGTTCATCATGCGTACCGCGGTACTCGGCGCGTCCGGCAAGGTCGGCCGCCTCCTCGTGGACCAGGCACTCGAGCGGGGCCAGCAGGTGGTGGCCCTCGTCCGCGCTCCGGACCGGTACCAGGCCCCCGCGTCCGCCAAGGCGGGGCAGCTCGAGGTCCGCCAGGCGGACGTCCTCCAGCCGACGACCTTCCCGGACCTGGGCGACGTCGACGCGGTCGTCTCGGCGATCGGCGTCAGCAAGGGCGACGGCCCGGGCACGCTGGTCGCCGGGGCGAAGGTGCTCGCCGACACCGGTGTCCGCACCGTGTGGCTGGGCGCCCTGGGATCGGGCGTGTCGACCAATGCGGGCGGGCGGATCTACCAGGCGATCATGCGCCTGGCGGTAGGCAGGGAACTCGCCGAGAAGGCGGAGGCCGACGAGATCGCCCTGAAGGCGGGCGCCACGGTCTTTCACGCCCCGGACCTGTGGGTCGGGCCCATCAGCCCCACTCGCCGCATCGTGCCGCTCGCGGATCTGAAGCGTCCCCTGCTGCCACCTCGGATCTCCCGAGCTTCACTGGCCTCCCTCATGCTGGACGAGGCGGAGACGGGATACCGCACCGGAGAAATCGTCGTACCGCTCCGATGAGGTGCCGCCGGCGCTCACGACGCCGGCACACCCACCACAAACCGGCCCCAAGGGCCGAGGCGCCTTCCTGCGCGCCTGCCCCATCGGTCCCTGCGGTCACAGAAGACTGGCTCCGGAACGACGAAGACCCCGAAGCTTGCTAGCTTCGGGGTCTTTTCGTCAGTGTGGGGGCGGGACTTTCGTCGGTACCCCCGAGTGGGGTACCGACGAAACGCCCTGACCAGCAGCGACTCCGGGCCCTCTCCACTCCGGATTCCACGCTAAGCAAGATTTTCTTCCACTCCTGCGAGCATGACCAAATGTCAGGTGGACGCAGGTTCGATGGCCCACGCTCGCCACCTGCCTTACCAGGTATAGCGACCGGTGTCCTGGCCGAGGCGCTGCCAGCGTGAGCCGGCTCCAAGAAGTTCGGGTCATGGTCGTCGAACCTGGTGACCGAGTGCCACGCCGGTGGTATGGCGCCACGGCGGCGGATCTGTATCGGAGGGGTAGCCGGCGTGTCGGCTCAGAGGACCGGAGTAGTCGTGCGAGGCGCCGTGTCAGGGCAGGCGGAAGGAGCCGGCGGTGACGCGATCGAGGATCGCCGTGGCGGTCTCGTCAGGTATGAGCCGACCCGAATCGGAAGGTGTACGGCTCGTACTCTCCGAGGCGGGTGAACTGCTCGTACATTTGTCGTACCGGTCCTGGCTCGGTGAGCGCTTCGGGTCCGCGACCGGTCGCTCTGGTCATGACGACGTCGAGTTCCGGTCGGAGGATGACGTAGCTGAGCGGGATCGCGGCCTGCTCGACGGCCGTGCGGAATTTCTGGACGGACCACGGTCCGACCACGCCGTCGAGTACCACATGGTAGCCGCCGGCGGCGTAGCCGAAAGCACATCCGCTCAGCACTCCGAGGACCACCTCGTTCTGGCGGTGCGATTCGGGCAGATACGGCGGGATGAAGCCTTGCCGGATGCAGGTGTAGAAGTCGTCGGTGTGCAGATGGACACTCGGCTTCAGGCGATCGGTGATGAGCCGGGCGACCGTGCTCTTTCCGGCACCACAGGGCCCGGTCAGCACGATCACCGAACCGGGGCCGTCCTGCGTCATCGGCGCATCCTTCCGCTCCATGACGGCCTGGTGTCCGGGCGTGGAACGCTCGGACACCAGGCCGTTCTGATCCGTCGTTATCTCGTCAGTTTGTCGAGGATGGCGGCCACCTCTGCGGCTTTGAAGATGAACCCCACATGTGAGGTGTCCAGGGTGTGGACGTCGTAGGGGTTGCCCGGCGTCAGGGCGTCGGCTTCGGCGATCAGCCGGTCCTGCATGGCCACCGGAAGCGTCCGGTCATCGGCGAGCCGGATGTAAGTGCGGGCGATGGTGCCCCAGGTGTCGGCCTGGACGCGGGCGTCGGCGGTCATCACCGGGATGGACTCATCCGGTTGCATGATGTTGAGGAAGGCCCGGAACTGCTCGTCGGTGATGTCGGCCATCGCCGCCGCCTTGAGAGCGGCCAGCAGGGCCGGGTCGGCGGTGCGGTAGTTGGCCCGGCCGGCACCGAGCTCGGCCGGATCTCCGACGTTGAAGGCGTACAGCGGCGCCATCAGGTTGTCGGCGAACTCGGGCTCCTGCATGTACTCCATCGGGCCGGGCAGTTGCACGCATGACCACGCGGAGATGTACACCAGCCGGCTCACCAGCTCGGGGATCGCGTTGCCCACCCCCGTGATGGTCGTTCCGCCGAGGCTGACGCCGACCAGGACCACCGGCCCGTGCTCGGCGATGCGTTCGACGACGTCGACGACGGTGTCGATGTTGTCCTGCAGGGTGACCCCGCCCAGCGTCGAGGGCTCGTTCGCCCACGCCTCCAGGTCCTGCGGGGCCTGGTAGGCGACCGGGTACTGCGCGTCCAGACCGTGGCCCGGCAGGTCGACGGCGTAGCTGCGGTGGCCGAGCAACGCCAGTTCGCGTTGGATCGGTGCCCACATGAACGAGCTGGTGCCGGAGCCATGGACCAGCACGAAGGTAGGAGCGCCGGGAGCGTCAGCGGGCCCGCGTTCAGGACGGGACGGGCTGCTGGGAACAGATGACATACAGATCGATCCGATCGGATTGGGCACGGCGGCCACACCCCGGCCTCGGGCATGAGGATGCAGCAGCCGCTGAAGGAAGTGGTGAGCGCGCACAGCAGTGGGCTCGGTGATGGCACAGGCGCATCGAGGGCGATGGCCGTCGAGCCGTGCGTCAGCCCATCAGGGCAGAACGCGGCCGAGCACATCAACCGATGGCCGTGCGAAGGCGACGGGTCGGATCGAGCGGAGCCCGCGCGGCAGCATCACGCACTGCCGGGGCTTGCTCAACCGTCGCGGGTCACCAGGTGACCGGCGGGGAGCAGACCCGTCTCAGGCGGTCCGAGAACGGACGAACATGTAGACCATGACTGCACTGTACCAGCACCAATAGGCCGAGTTGATCACTCCGGCCCCTGGCGGACCACCCGCATCACCACACCCCGCCAAGGACGGACCCCGCTCGAAAGCCGATCCAGCGGGTGATGCGGTCCAGGTGCAGGCGTCCGGCGGGGAGACGTTGACGTCTTGTACCCGCTCCCGCGACACCAGGCGCCGCCGGCGCCGACCACCGCGGCGCCGCACGTGATATGGGTGCTGAGGGGCCCGGATGCCGACCTGCCGCCGCGCGGAGCACCGCCCGCCGCACACAGCAACGACGACACCATAAACAGCACGGTCCCCATGATGAACACCCGGCGCCGCCCGAGCAGGTCCGCCAGCCGGCCGCCGAACAGCAGCAGACCACCGAAAGCCAGCATGTAGACGCTGAGCACCCACTGGCCGGCCCCGGCCGAAGTGCCGAGATCTCGTTCGGTCGACGGCAACGCCAAGATCACGATGTGGGAGTCGAGGACCACCTCGAAACCCGTCATGCACAGCAGAGTCAACGCCTTCCACTGGCGCAGCTTCCGCGTCAGCTCGGAAGTGACCCGGGCCGCAGAGCAATCGGTGAAAGCCGGCGGTGCCAGCGGGCGCGACATCGTCCAGCGTCCGCCCCAGTTCCGCCTCGGCCAGGCCCACTCGTCCCCTGATGGTCCTCGCCAGTCGGCGCCAGGCCACGGAGCCGGCTTTCCAGATGCCGCGGTCGGCGGCCGCGAAGTGGAGGTTCCACATCGTCGTGGACGGCTGATCATTCACTGCTGCGCTGCCTGCTTTGACATGGTCGCGCCCGGGCCCGATGCGGGTCCTGTGACCATCGTGGTGCGGGCCTGCCGCCCGGCTGCCCGAGAGGCGATGGCGATCAGGCCCATTCCGGCCGCCAGCAGAACAGCGACCCCCACGGCCACACCGTTCAGATCGCCCACTGCGAGCGGGAATTGTGCGCCCGCGCCTGAACCGAGGTTGAGCAGGAAACCGTAGACGGCCATCGCGGTGGCGCCGGCGGCCCCGGCGGATACGCCGATTGCCTGCACGATGGCGGGTCCCACGGTGGAGATGGCCAGGACGAAGACGAACAGCGCCGCCCCGAGCGCCATGCTGTTGTCCCCGGCCAGTGCGGCGGCGAGCAGTGCGATCGCCGCCAGGGCGAGTGAGGCGGCGGCCCGTCGTAGCGGGGGGATGCGCCCGAGCCGGGGAGCGGCGAGCACGGCGAGGAGCATCGCCGGCAGGGCGCTGGCGCGCAGGCTCAACATGGCGCCGGCGTCGCCCACCAGTTCGGGGGGCCCGTACAACTGCACACTGGTGTAAAGGGCTGTGAGGCTGCCGAGTGTCGGCACGGCGACCAGGAGCAGCGGCAGCAGCCGGGCCGACGCGAGGATCCTCAGCCCGTGGCCCGCCACCACGTCGCTCGCGGCGGCTGGCGCATGGCGGGCCGGGTCGGGCAGCAGCACACGCCAGACACTCAGGGCTGCGGCGGCGAGCAGTGGCGCCGAGGCTAGGAACACCGTCCGCCACCCGAACGCCGACGCGATCAACTGCCCCTCCATCTGGCTGATCACCGCGCTCGCGCCACCGGCGGCGCCGACGGTGGTGAGCGCCAGCGGAAGCCGCCGCGCCGGCACCCGTTCGGCCAGGTAGGCGTACGACATGGGGACGAAGGAGCCGGCCGTGACGCCTTGCAGCGCCCGTACCGCCAACCCCCAGGTGAGGTCGGTGGCGATCGGCACCAGCGCGGTCGCCACCGCCAGCGCGGCCACCGCGCCGGTCAGGATGGTGCGCCGGCCGTACCGGTTGGAAAGCGGGCCGCCGGCCAGGGAGCCGAAGGCGTAAGCGACGGCGAAGACCGTCGTGGCCCACGCCGCCGACTCCGGCGACACGCTCCAGGTGCGGCCGAGGCTCGGCATGAGCGGGATGGTGATGAACGACTGCCCGATGACGAGCATCGCGGCGATGGACAGCACGGCCACCGTGGCGGCGAAGGGCGCTTGACTGCGCTGTGCGGACATGCGGATCGTTCCGCCTTTCGCGTTGTGGGGGAATGCGCACGGATCACGCCGATGCGACTCGACCCGCCGCGATGCGAGCGGCCAGGGCGTCGGTGAGATCGGTCAGCAACGACAGCGTCGTGGGGTCGGTGACGTTGCCGCCTTCGTCGAGCCGTTCGTGGCAGCGGAAGACGGCCACCTCGGGCTTGGCCAGGACGTCGGCGCCGATGCTGGTGAGGATCTGCCGCAGCGCCAGTTGCCCCCGTGCGGAGCCGAACGGCCCCGGGGATGCACCGGCGATCGCCGTGGGCTTGCCCGGCAGGATGCCGCCGGCCGGCGGGGTGCTGATCCAGTCGATCGAGTTCTTCAACGCGGCCGGGATGGAGGCGTTGTGCTCGGGCGTGACGATGAGCAGGCCGTCTGCCGCGGCCACACGCCGCCGAAGCTCGGCGACCTCCCGCGGCGCATCCTCGTTGTCGAGGTCCTGGTCGAACATGGGTAGTCGGCCGAGGCGGTCGTAGATGTCGAAGTCGGTCGCACCCCCCGTGTGCTTGACCGCTGCGTGCAGCAGGGCCGTGTTGTACGACGCGGCCCGCAGGCTGCCGGAGAGGGCGAGAACGGTGCTGCGGCTGCTCGGCTTCATGGTCGGGCTCCACTTCTGTCGTCGGCGTGGTCGGGCATCCGCCATAGAACACTGCTAGTATCTGAGTGTCAAGTCACTGACCATTCAGATAATGACCGAGCAGAGGAGTCGTCATGTCCGACGCCGTCGACGCCATCAGAGATCTCTGGCACGCCGAGCGACCCGACCTCGACACCTGGCCATCGGGCGTCGTGGGCCGGGTGCAGCGCCTGAGCCGGGTCATGGAGCACGAGCTGCGGCAGTTCGACACCCGGCACGGGCTGGAGGCGGGCGAGTTCGACGTCCTCACCACCCTGCGGCGCTCGAGCCCGCCGTACCGGATGACGGCCGGCGCCTTCCTCAAGGCGTCCATGATCACCTCAGGAGCCGTCACCCGGCGCATCGACCGGATGGAGTCCCGCGGCCTGGTCGAGCGCGTACGGCCGAAGGGAGGCGACCGCCGCTCGGTGCAGATCCAGCTCACCGAGAAGGGGAAGAAGATCTGCGACGAACTCTTCCCGCAGCATCTGGAGAACGAGGTCCGGATGCTCTCGGCCCTCACCCGGAACGAGTGCGACGAGCTCGCGCGGCTGCTGCGCAAGCTCTTGGAGTCATACGGGGACACGTCGCTGACCTGACCCGCACGCTGCGCCGGTCCATCTTCGGCGACGACCGCACACTCGGGCGGCGAGGTAGCGCCCTGCGGCTGTACCGCACCCTGCGTCTGGGCGATGTCGTCCTGGGTTTCCAGGACGACACGCAGGCCGTCGCGGACGATGACCTCTGGATTTGTGACTGGAGCATGGGCAGGCATCAGGGTCGCGGCGCTGCGCCGTCAGGTCGTTCGGCCTGATCTGAACGACGGGGACCGCCGACGCCCGGCTCCCCTCTACCCAGGCGGACTTCGGTGGGCGTGCTGCGGTCGGTCCCACGAGAACCCGACGTAGGGCTACTTGCGGATCAGCGGTGAACTCGCCGGAGTCGGCGTGCCGGTGACCGCTCCTCACCGTACGCGATATCCTAGTACCCGAGATCGGGTACTCTAAGTAGAGTAAGGAGCGTGATGGTGAGATCGAGGTCCAACCCTTTGGCGCTGGCGGTGTTGTCTTCCCTGCGGGAGCGGCCGATGCATCCGTACCAGATTTCAGCGACGCTGAAGCAGCGCCAGAAGGAGACCAGCGTCCGGTTGAATTACGGTTCGCTGTACTCGGTTGTTAGGAGTCTGCTCAAACAGGGTTTCATCGAAGAGCAAGGAGTGTCCCAGGAGGGCAATCTTCCCCAGCGAACGGTCTACAGGATCACTCCTGAAGGCGAAAGTGAGCTGGTCGACTGGATGCGCGGCCTTGTTCGGGTGCCGGTCAAGGAGTATCCGGCGATCGAGGCCGGACTGGCGTTCTTGCGGCCGGTTCTCGCGCCGGACGAGGCGGCCGAATTGCTCCGCCAGCGGCTGGACCGATTGTCAGGATCGATCGAGACGGAAGAGTCCAGGCTCTCACAGATGGAAGAGACAGGCCTTCCCCGCATATTCGGGATCGAGACCGAGTTCGCCCTTGCACTGTTGCGCGCCGAACGGGACTTCCTGACGGAGTTGCTGGCATCCATAGACGACAAAAGCATAGGAGGCTACTCGCTCTGGGCTCGCATGCACGAACTACGACGGCAGGGCGTGAGCCATGCAGAGATAGCCGAGAACCCTGAAGCCTTCCTTGGGAAGACCGGAGCCATGTGGATGACGCTTGGTGAGACTTCCGCATGACACCTCGAAAGACGAGGTGAGCTGCGAGGGAACCCTCAGAAGGTCACTCTGGCGAGTGTCCAGATAAACGCATGGCCCGGGTGCGATAACACCCGGACCATGCCAAACCTCGAGTCGGCCCGCACATCAGACCGCTGCCGGACGGCACCTCAAGGCGCACCTCCAGTGTACCGTCCGGCAGGCCGTCGTGCGGCTGACTCCGATCGCGCATGCACCGTGCGACATCAAGGAGTTGTTTTGCCCCGAGAAACCGGAACGACGACCACGAGGTTTCCTTCCGCCCCTTCCAGACCGTGGCTGGCGATGTGGGCGATGACACTCGGATTCTTCATGATCCTGGTGGACTCGACCATCGTCTCGGTCGCCACCCCGGCGATCATGAATTCACTGGACGCGAACGTCAATTCCGTGGTCTGGGTGACCAGCGCATACCTGTTGGCCTACGCCGCCCCGTTGTTGATCACTGGCCGACTGGGCGACCGCCTCGGGCCGAAACAGGTGTATCTGGCCGGGCTCATCGTTTTCACCGCGTCCTCGTTGTGGTGCGGGCTGTCCACCGGCATCGAGATGTTGATCGTCGCACGGGTCTTCCAAGGGCTCGGCGCAGCACTGATGACACCGCAGACGATGGCGGTGATCATCCGCGTGTTCCCGCCAGAGAATCGCGGACGGGTGATGGCGCTATGGGGTGCGGTCGCCGGAATCGCATCTCTCGTCGGCCCGATCGCAGGCGGCCTGCTGATCGACGGGCCAGGCTGGGAGTGGATCTTCTTCGTCAACGTTCCCATCGGCGTGCTCGCACTCGTGCTGGCACTACGGTTCGTGCCGAAACCGAAGACGCACAGCCACCGATTCGACGCGCTCGGCGTGATCCTCAGCGGCGCAGGGATCTTCCTCATCGTCTTCGGCATCCAGCAAGGCGAGAGCCACCACTGGGCAAGCTGGATCTGGCTGCTGATCGCCGCCGGAATCGCGGTGATGATCGGATTCGTCATCTGGCAGCGCGTCACCAGCGCCGAACCGTTGCTTCCGCTCGAGCTCTTCCGTGACCGTAACTTCTCTCTCTCCAACATCGCGATCACGATGGTCGGATTCATGATCATCGCGCTCTCACTGCCATTCATGATCTATGCGCAGACCGTACGCGGCCTGTCGCCGACCGAAGCCGCCCTGCTCATGGTGCCGATGGCTCTGATCAGCATGGCCCTGGCACCGTGGGTCGGTCGTCTGATCGATCGTCATCACCCCCGCTACCTGGCCGGCTTCGGCCTGCTCGCGTGTTCGGTCTCACTGCTGTGGATGAGCCGCGTGATGCAACCGGACATCCCGATCTGGCAGCTGCTGCTTGCCACGGGCCTGCTCGGGATCGGCACGGCATTCACATTCGGGCCGCTGGGCGTCTCCGCGACCCGTAACCTGCCGATGTCGGTCGCCGGCGCGGGGTCCGGCGTGTACAACGCCACCCGGCAGATCGGATCGGTTCTCGGAAGCGCCGCGATCGCAGCGATGATGCAATCCCGGCTGAGCGCCAATCTGCCAGCCACCTCCGGCATCGCCGCTCCGACCGATGCAGGACTCGCCGACCTGCCGCCCCGACTGCTCGACGGCTTCAGTACCGCGATGGCGCAATCCTTGCTGCTGCCCGCGATCCTGATCGGGATCGGGTTCCCGGTCGTCATCTTCCTCAAACGACCCAAGCACCTGGCCCGTCCGTTGCCAGGCCGAAAGGCGTCCCACATGCAGCCCGGCAGCCCTCGATAGCCCGATGGGGGCGGGAGCCACAAGACAGCGCCCCAATGTCCTGCTTCGATCCCGTCGTGGCTCGGAGCAGGACAATACGCGCTACCACCACGGCTGTTCGCCAGTCCGCTGTTCACGATGACCAACACCGTCAACGTCGTCGTCGGCATGGACGTGTTCGGCGGGCTCAGCGTCCTGCCGCTCTACCAGCAGTTCGTCAAGGGCCTGTCCCCGACGGCGGCCGGGCTGATGCTGCTGCCGCAGGCCCTGGGCATCGTCGCGTCGGGCCGGCTCTGCGGCTCCTTCGCGACCCGCACGGGCCGCTACAAAGGCCTGTTGCTGCTCGGCTTGGCCATCATGACCGCGTGCGCCTTCGCCCGGTCGTCGATCCTCTTCTCGCTGGCCGAGGAACGCATCGTCGCCGCCCTTCACCGGGCGCAGCGCAGGCCGCGCCGCCCTCCAGACCGCGCTGCACGACCCCGCGGTGGCTGGGGACCCCGAAGCGCGGCGTCTGCTGGGCAGCCTGGACGGCATGGCCGACGCAATGGGCACCGTGTTCATGGTGGTCGGCTGCGTCATGTTGCGCGGTCTGGTCCTCGCCCCTCTTCCTGAAGGAGCAGACCTGTGACTGTGGTGGAGATCCGGTCAGACGTCATGTGCCCGTGGTGCCTCGCCGCGCGCGTCGGCTTTCCCGCCGAGGCAGTCCGCTCCGCCCTGGGCACCGGCGCCTACGCGCCGACGTCTGAGCTGACGAGGAGCGTGCGATCAAGTTCAGAGTCCGCCAGGTGCCGACCCTCGTCGTCGACGGCGCATCCGCCATCTCCGGAGCCCCTGACGTCACCGGACTACGCACCCTCCTGGCCGGCAAGGTGGCCGATGACCCGCCGCAGCCAAGGTGTCATCCGGCATCCGGCTCGTGTGCCCTTCGGTCCTAAGATCGGGCAGATGGGCGGGGAGCAGCTGGGTGAGCCGTTGCACGCGCAGGTGTCCTCGCTGCGGGCCACCCGTTGGTTCGCCGACCGGCCGGTGCCCGCGAGCGAGATCGTGCGGGTGCTGGAGGCGGCCCGCTGGACCGGATCAGCGCGCAACCGACAACCGTGGAGGTTCCTCGTCATCGGAGACCGCGGTCTGCTGCGGCGGTTGAGCCTGCTCGGCGGATACGCCGCTCATCTGGCCGCCGCTCCCATCGCCGTGGTGCTCGCCGTGGACCACGCGGTGGGAGGCGAGGACGCCGAGTTCGACGCGGGACGGGCCGCCCAGAGCCTCATGCTCGCCGCCCACGGCCTCGGCCTGGGAAGCTGCCCGGCCTCCTTCTTCCCCTCCTCCAATGCCGACCAAGCCGGACGACTGTGCAAGGTCCAGACCCCCTGGAAGGTCCGTACCGCCATCTCGCTCGGCTATCCGGCACCCGCTCCCCCCGGCAGGTCCGCCATCCCCACAGGCCGCTTGCCACTGGACCGCATCACCCGCTGGATCGGCTGCTGAGCGGAGCCCGGCCCGACCTCTGGCTGCAGGATGTTGAGGACGGCCCGGAACTGCTCGTCGGTGCCGTCCGCCATCATCGCCGTCTTGAGAGCGGTCAGTAGCCACAGCACCGAAGACGGCTTGACATCCATGGGGGCATCGATCCCTCGTGACGGCCCCCGCTTCCCGCTGTTGCGGGCCAACCCTTAGAAGGACGCCCGGGAAGATCGGGGATCGTTCGGGGTGCTCCCCAATGGCGTGGCGTGTCGCCGACCTCAAGACTCGAGACATGAGCTGCGCGAGCTCGCTGACACCTCGAGTTCGATGAGTGGCACCTACCACGCGGGAGAGATGAGTTGCAGTGCGCCTTGTAGGAAGACGCCGGAATCGCGGCGGCCTGGCCCCGGCGGCGGCCCTCCCAGTAGTGGTGCGGCTGGACAACGTGGTCCGCCGTTACGGGACAGGTCAGGCCGAGGTGGCTGCCCTGGACGGCGTATCGCTCGACTTCGGACCTGGGACGTTCACCGCGATCATGGGACCGTCGGGCTCCGGCAAGTCGACGTTGCTGCACTGTGCCGCCGGGTTGGACCGTGTGGACGAGGGCCAGGTGTGGTTGGCCGGCCGGGATCCGTCGCGTCTGCCGCGGCGGACCTTGACCGAGTTGCGGCGTGACCACACCGGGTTCGTCTTCCAAGCGTTCAACCTCATCCCGACGTTGACGGCGAAGCAGAATGTCGAGCTGCCGGTACGGCTGGCAGGCCGTGTACCCGACCCGGACCAGGTGGCACGCTCGCTGGACCGTGTGGGACTCGCCGACCGCGCCGACCACCTGCCGACACAGCTTTCAGGCGGTCAGCAGCAGCGGGTGGCGATCGCGCGTGCGCTGGTCGCCCGCCCTCGGGTGCTGTTCGCGGACGAGCCCACCGGGGCTCTGGACATCCGTTCGTCACGGGAGGTCCTCGGCCTGCTGCGCGACACCGCGGCGCAGAGCGGAACGGCCGTGATCATGGTGACGCACGACCCCGTGGCCGCGGCACACGCCCAGCGGGTGGCGTTCCTCGCCGACGGACGCCTCGTCGGCGAGCTGGCCGGTGCGAGCGCGGAGAAGATCGCCGCGCGCATGACGCTGCTGGAGTCCGGTCCATGGGCTGACGGTCAGGCCGGCCACGAGCCGACCCGTTCCGACGAGGAAGGAACCATCGGTGCGCGGGCTTGACCGGCTGACCTGGGAGCTGGGACTGGCCAGCGTGCGGCAGCGCTGGTCGAGCTTCGTGGGAGCGTTCGTGGCCCTTGCGGTGGGGACGCTGATCACGGCCGCCAGCATTCATGTCCTGGCGGCGACCACGAGTACACCCTCACCAGGGCCACAGCGTTTCGCGGCGGCTCAGAGCGTCGTCGTCCCGGTCGACGGCCTCGGGACGCCGTTGCCGGCACCGGCGGGCCTGCCCCGAGCGACCGTGGATCGGGCACAGCGCGTCGGCCCGGCCGTGGTGGATCGCAGCTTCGCGGTTCAGAGCCCGACCGGGGTCGGGATCGAGGCCGTGGGGCACGGATGGTCCTCGTCGCCCCTTGCCTCCTACAAGCTGCTTTCCGGGCATCGGCCGGTCAATGACCACCAGATCGTCGTGGCGGCCGACGACACCGACTCCACTCCCCTGGGCGAAAAGATCAGGGTGGTGACACCGCTGGGAACGGCGTGGTACACCGTCGTCGGCGCGGCTGGGCGTAAGTCATTCGAGGACGCGGTCTTCTTCACTGACGCGGAGGCCGCTCGCCTGTCCCCGGCCGTGAATGCGGTGGCAGTCCAGGCGCCGGCCTCCGCGGTTCGCGCCCGTGTGTCCAGCGAGAGTGCCGCAGTGCTCGCCGGCGACCTGCGGCGGTTGGCAGACCCGGCCGCCGTCGGCGGTATCGGCAGAGCCCGGTCCGTAGTGCAGATGACCACCGGGCTGTCGGTCCTGGTCGTGGTGTTCGTCCTGATCGCGACATTCGCCTTCGTCGTCGAGCAGCGGGCGCGCGAACTGGCGCTGCTGAGTCTGGTGGGCGCCTCGCCCGCGCGGATCCGAAGGATGGTCCGTGCGGAGACCGTGGTGGTCGGCGCCGCCGCGGCACTGCTGGGGTGCCTGCTCGGAATCCCCGCCAGCCTGCTGCTGCGGTCCTGGATGGTGGCCAACCGACTGGCTCCAGAGTGGTTCCACGTCGGTTTCCACCCCGGGGCCTTGGTGATCGCGTTCCTGGTCGGCATCGCAGCGGCGGTGCTCGGCTCCGCCGCCGCCTCATGGCGCGCGTCTCGCGCCCAGCCACTCGACGCCCTGCGGGAGACGATGGCCTCGCCCCGCGTGATGTCACCGGTGCGGTGGATACTCGGTGGCCTGATCCTGGCCGTCGCCGCCACAATCGCCCTCGTGTTCGCCGTGATCAGCCCCTCAAGCGCCGCGAATCCCGGAACCTACTTCGAGGTACCGATCCTTTGTGCGGCGGGCCTCGCGATTTTTTCGCCAGTGCTGGTCCGCCCTGTGGCACGGGTGGTGACCTGGCCGCTGATGCGCTTCGGCGCGCTCGCGCTGGTGCTGCGCCAGAGCACCCTCAACAGCGGACGCAGGGTAGCTGCCATCGTGACGCCAGTCGTCCTCGCCGTCGGCATGTTCGGCGGGATGATAGGCATGCAGAACGCCGGCCGTGACGCGGCCGCCCGCCAGCGCACTGCCGCGGTCCAGGCCGACTTCGTCGCCACTCCGAACTTCGGCAGTACCTTCAACCTCCCAGCCGTCTCCGCCCTGCGCCACACCGGCGGCATCCGGAGCGTCGAAGTGACCGACGAGGTCGTCACCCTGGCCACGAAGGGCGGCATAGTCCTCGACACGGTCGACGCGCGAGGCGTCGACCTCAGCGCCCTCGGCGACGTGGTGACGCCACATGTACGGCAAGGGTCGCTCGACGCGCTACCCGCCAATGCCATCGTGGTCGGCCACGACCTGGCCGCCTCGGCCGACCTGCGGATCGGCCAGCCCCTCGTGGCGTGGGCCGGCAACGGTGATCGCGTCACCGTAGACGTCGCCGCCGTTGTCGACTCAGTGCTCGGAGGTGGCGCGGCCTACGTGCCCAACGATCTCCCGGGAAGCATGACGCCCGGCACGGCGTTCCTGCGTACCCTCCCCGGCAAGAGCGCGACACCCCAATTGAAGGAACTGCGCGATGCCGGCGTGCGAATCGAGCCTGTCTCGACGTACGTGGCCCAAGCGAGCCAGGCCGAGAAGCAGGACTCACATCTCGCGAACGTCGTCATCCTGGGCATCGTGGTGGCTTACGCCCTCCTGGCCCTCGTCAACACCCTCGTGACGAGCGTCTCTGCGCGACGGCGAGAGATAGGTGTCCTCAGCCTCACCGGCGCCACCCACCGGCAGATCGTCTGCATCGTCGTCAGCGAGGCAGTGCTGGCTGTGGCCGTCGGCACCCTGGTCTCGGTCCTCTCCGCGGGAGCGGTGCTCGGACTGCAGCACCTCACACTGAGCCGCATCATCGACCATCCACCTCTGGCATTGCCCTGGACCAGTCTCTGCCAGATCGTCACACTATGCACCGCGACAGCCGCACTCGCTGCCACCGTCGCCGCCTGGCGCACCCTCGCACGCTTCGAGACCACACCCATAAGCGAGTAACGCGCCGGTGACCAGCAAGGCGGACCGTACGGTGGGCCTTCCCGCTTGGCCAGGACCTACAAGCAGGTCGCCGAGGACCTGGGGATCAACCGGGCGACGCTGCTCGGCGGAAACTTGGCGAGGACCTGGCCGTGCAGCGGAAGGTACACCTCGGTGATCGGCCCCACGCCGGGCGCCTTCATGATTTGGCCGTTAACGATGCGGACCACAGATACCTCGTCCATCCGCTCATTATTCTGTTTTCACGCGACACCGACCAACCGGTCGGGCGCAAGTGGCCGGGTTCTCAGGCGGCCGGGCCGGGCTGATCGGGTGGAAGGTCGGCGAACGCGATTCGCGCGGTGGTCTGCCACAGCATTGACAGCAGGTGGCGCTACGGGGTGTCCGTGCGTGGGTAGGGCAGCACGAGATGGCCGATGGCCAGGCCGCGGATCAATGAGCCGGTGAGCTTCTCGGTGAGGGCCGCCGGCGCCAGCAGATCGGAGGTCTCGCAGATGGCGATGCGCTCGTAGCCGGAGTCCTTGTAGGGCAGGACCATGCCCTGATCCCCTTGCCGGACGACTTCGTAGGCCCAGGCGCCGTTCAACCCGGTCACACGCAGGCCGACCAGCCAATCGCCCTCGTAGCCGCTGTGCGTGCGGGCCAGGGTTCCGGCGAGCGCGAGCGCTCCGTAGGCCAGGCCAAGGACCAGCCAGGGACTCACCGCGCGATACTGCGGCTGCTCGTCATAGAGGTCGGCGGATGCACTTCGCCATCCCGAGGCCACCTGGATGCACCCGACCCCGCACACAAGGGTGACCGATCCGTCCTCGTGGACGGAGGTCTCCAGGAAGCGGCTCTCGTGGATCGCGCCGGTCTCTCGGTCGACGCCGCTGACCAGGGCGTAGCCGGTGCTGCGCCGTTCCCACGCGCCACGATCCAGATCCGGCGCGAACTCCGCATGGCCGCGGTCACGCACAATGCGGCGGATGATCGGGGCGAGTTCGTACTCGGGACGTTGGGTGAGCAAGTCGACCAGCGCGTCCTCGGCCCCGGCGGCGGGATGGACGACCAGGTACAGGTGGCCGTTCTGGGGGTCGGCGATGGGGTCCTGGACGGCGAACTGCTCCAGCTTCTGCCGGGCGTGGGACTTGAGGATCTGCTCAGGCGTACCCCCGTTCAGGTGCAGCGCCGCCTCGGCACGCCGGACCTGCGCTTTGGCCTCTGCCAACTGCTCCTGCAGGTCTGCGACGGAGGGTTTAGCGGACTCGCGGTTCTTCACCGCCCGGTCGCGAGCTCGCAACCACGGCCCCGTGGGCTGC
Organism: Actinomadura sp. NTSP31; assembly: GCF_041951385.1. Lineage (NCBI taxonomy): Bacteria > Bacillati > Actinomycetota > Actinomycetes > Streptosporangiales > Thermomonosporaceae > Actinomadura > Actinomadura sp. NTSP31. The sequence continues at coordinate 52,362 of NZ_JBGNUT010000021.1, forward strand.
TGGCAGGCGGCAACGAACGCCTCCAACGTCCTTGCCTGGGGAACACCCGGCCCATTGATCATCTTCTGAACTGTGGCCGTGCTCAGACCCGAGGCCTTGGCCAGGCGGTGCATGCTCCAGCCGCCCTCGCCGAACAGCGCGCTCAGCTGCTCGGCCAGGTCTTGGCCAGACTGGATCCGGTCCGGGTCGATCACGGTCAACGAGGCCCCCGCCGTTCAGTCTTGTTCAGTTCGACACGGACGGTACTCCCTCACACCAGGGCGAATGCACGAGAACTCAGAATGCGTCGAAGGTGAACACCTAGGCCTCGCATTCTGCTCGTCGATGACCCGCATCGACGAAAGGACCACCGTGAGCAGGATCCCGCGCCCCACCGAACCGAACATGGCCGTCGCCGCCGTGCAGATGATCGGCACCCTGGTGTCCACAGCGATGACCAGCTGGCCGACCCTGCTGCGCTTCCTGGTCGCCTGCGTCGCGATCTCTCTGCCTACCGCGAGCACCTTCGCCCTCTACCTGCTCATCCGATAACGCGGCGTCGAGGGCGGGCCGGCCCCGCCCGCCCCACCCGCAGCGACCTTGCCCCGGTGGACACGCGGACGGACACGAGACGACCGTGTCCTCCTCGCTGTCGATCCCCGAGGCCGTGTTCACCCGGGTTCGCAGAGCACCCTCGCTGTGGTCTTCGCGGCGGTGGGATCGTTCAAGCTGCTGCGCCCGAAAGCCGAAGTGGTCATCACGCTGGGTGACTGACCGGATCCCTCCTGCTGCTGGCGTTCAAGGTGTTCGGGCTCGCTTGGCAGGGGCTACCGGCCGGTGCACTGGCGGCTCCGGCCGGGGCGGGGACGCGGGCCTGACCACCTGCTCTTGCCCAAAGACGCTAGCCAGAAGGTCTTCTTCTGCCTGTTGGAGAGGTGGCCGGACACACTGATCGAGAACGTTGGGCTGTGCCTTCGGCATGCCGCTTCGCTCAGTGACCCGGCCCGCCACCACCGCAGGTACGCCGATTTCGGTTGGGACGTCCTGCTCGCGTAGCAGCGAATGGACCAGGCGATGCGGATCAGTCGCCGCACGCGGCAGGGGGTCTCCGTTCGAGGAGCGGATCGGACCGTTTCACGCTCGAGCAGACCAAAGAGCCCTTGACCCCGCTGCAGCGCGAGGTCGTCGAACGGCTGGCTGGCGAACGACCAGCCGCGGCGCGATACCGCAGACGAGCTCGGCGTCAGCGAGGGCACCCTGTCCAAGCCGACGACCAGGCTCTCGCCAAGCTCCGCAAGGTACTGGCCGAGTTCATGATGCGGCAGTCGCCAGCATCATGTAGCTCATACAGGCAGACCGGATTTTCGGATCATGGTGGCGTCGATGTCCGATGCCCTTGAGGCGGTAGAGCGCCTCCAGCCCCAGCTTCCCTGCCCTACACCGGGCGCGGTGGCGGGTGGGTGCCGACGGAGATGTCGGCGGTGCTGAAACTCAGCAGTTCGGGACGAGCACGGAGTGGTAGCGCGGGAAGTCCGGCACCCCTGCTCCGGTAGCGACCCGGCCCAGTTCGCACGGTGAGGGCCGATGTCCGCACACCGCGCGCTGGCCGGCCTCGCCTACCTGCTCTCGCTGACGGTCGTGGGCTGGGGGACTGACCGGGCCACCGTGTCCTGGGGACAGTTCTGCTCCTCACCGGACCCTGTTCGCCGGGCGGACAGGTGTTGACGGGCGACGCCGATCAGAGGAATCGGTCGCCTACCGGACCCTGGTGCACGTGCTGCACGGCGGCCGCAGGTGCGCCCACAAAAAGTGGTTATAGCTGTTCTGTCTTGCCGACTCGTCTGCTTTATGGCGGATTATTTGGCCGGGCGTCGGCGGTGCTTCTGCAGCGACTTCCGGACCCTGCGACCGGACCTTCGTGCGTGCACCCCAGCGTGTCTGGCCTTCCGTGCCCCCCAGCCGGGCTAGTGTTCCCTGTCATGGAGGATTCGAGGCGGGCAGCAGAACTGCTGCCGCTCTACATCCGACGGGATGAAGATCTGAAGGAACAGGAGTCCGCCCTGCTCGCTCGGCTTGACTTTGTCCGCCAGTGCTCTGAGATCAATAGCCGCATAGTGCAGGCGATGCAGGAAATGGTCGATCTGGGGCAAGCACCTGCGGGAGACGAAGAGACTTTCGCAGAGACGAAGTTTTCCTTCACCGAGAATAGGGAAGAACGCCACGCTCCCGGGGCGGGCGCGGACACAGGCGAGTTCAATCACCAGGCCGCCGATGCCCCTTCCTCCTCTGTCCTAAATGTGCTCGCCGATCATCCGGCACTGTCCACGACTCGGTCGCCGCGCAAGCACCAGATCATGCAGCTTCTCGGTCTCAACCCCGACCGCTGGTGGCGGGCGGGGGAACTGGCGGCCGCGCTCCACCATGACAAGGTTCGCAGCGTGCGCAACACGCTGCTGGAGATGGTGCGGGCCGGTCTCATTGAGCGCGACGGCAACGGCCGGTACCGCTATCGCCGCCCCGGCACCCAGCCCACCGGCCAGCCCACCGGCCAGCCCACCGGCCAGAACCGCTCACAGTCGGGTCCTTCGCGCGCGGGATTCTCGCCCGATGGGCCCGAGCCGACCGAAGCCCGGGTCCCGGCCGGGCCGGGCGCGCCACGGCTGACCGCGGTGCGCACTGTGGTTCAGGACCGCCCCGGCGGTCAGGAGGGCCAGGGCGCGGGGGCCGGCGGGCGCTCGGCGGCCAGTTCCCGGTTCGGGCATCTGACCGCTCGAAACGCCGAGGTGCTGGCGGTGCTGGAGGCCGTACCGGACAGGTGGCTCACCACGCGTGAGCTGGCCGAGGCGCTGCAGCAGACCGCGGAGGAGGAGATGCACCGGCTGCGCAGCAGGCTCGGGGTGCTGGTCGGCAAGGGCCTGATCGACAAGCAGCTGGTGAGCAATCCCCGCTGCTGCCGCTACCGCCTGGCGATAGGCGAGATGAAGGAGGCCGCCGGCTGACATCCAGCCGCTGCCGTACCCGCCGTCACCGGCGCGGCCCGGCGCGGCGGTTTTGAGGCGCGATGTGGTTGCCGCCGCCGAGGTGGACGCCCCGGCGGCGGCGTGGCGACCGCATGTGCCCCTGTGCGCAGGAATTATGCCGTGCCGCCATCGTGCACGATACCGTCCGCATACGCGCGTGGACGGTAGGTCGTCATGCATGTCGTCACGGCTCCACTCGAGCGGTTCGGTGCTTTGCCCGAGCCGGTGGGGATTGACCGATGATGACCAGCAACACCCGCGCCGATGCTCTGCTCCCCATAGGGAGCTGCCGTAGAGGTGATGAACCGGCGCGGTCGGCGTCGTGCGGCCCGGCTGCCCGGACGCTGCCGATGAGGGCCACCGGTTTCGATGTGGTGGAGGTGGGGGCGGCCGGGGAACCGGTGCCGCACCCACGGATCCACCGTGCTGCACGGGGCAGTCGCCGTAACGCGGGCCTGCCGGCATGAGCGTCGCGATCCTGCCGGGCGCCTCAGTGTGGCAGGTCCCGATCGAGACGCGGGTCGGTGCTTTCACGCCCACCAAGCCCCCGCCTGAGTGGGACCAGGTCGCCGATCCGGTGCGCGCCGCGGTGATCGCGGCGGGACCGCTGGTGGTCGCCGACGCGCTGGAGGCGGTGTCGGTGCTGGGCAAGGCCGCGGTGTACGGGGTCAGGACCAGCCGCCCTGGCCGCAGGCGGTTGCGGGTGCAGGACTGGCTGGAGGCGGACTTCGTCGAGGAGTTCATCGACCAGGGCTGTCGCGGGGTGTCCAAGTCGACCCGGTCGGCCTACCGAACCAGGCTGCGGCGGCTGGGCGCGGCGCTGGTCGGGCCGCCGGGCACGCGGATACCGCTGTCGGCGTGGACCCAGTGGCGGCCCTATGGGCAGGCCGAGACCTCGGCGCTGTGGTCATGGGTCCAAGGGCAGCCGACAGCCCTGCTGCGTCACGATCTGGCACTGTTGACGGCGCTCGGGCTCGGCACGGGCGTGGTGGGCGGCGAGGCCGCCCACCTGCGCCGCGAGGACGTGCAGGTGCTCGACAACGGTGCGGTCCTGGTCGAGGCGGGCCGACCGCGCAGGTCGATACCGAGCCTGGGCGAGTGGGAGAGGGAACTGGCGCGGCTTGTCGGCACGATCGCCGACAAGTCCTGCTTCCTCGTCTCACCGGGAGTAGGCGACCCGTGCCGCCGCGGCTCGGTGATCGCCGCGGTGACGGCGCGTGCCCAACCAGCTCCGAAGACGCCGCGGCTGTCGGGGACCAGGCTGCGCGCCACCTGGCTGGCCGGGCTTGTCGAACGCCGGGTCGACCTGTCACTGATCATGTCGGGGGCGGGCCTGACGAGCCTGCAGCCGCTGGACCGGATCCTGCCGTTCGTGCACCGCCCCGACACTGTCACCGGCGACCGCATCATGCGCGGCAATTGATGCCCCGGGCACACATGAGCCGAACACCAGCCGACCTGACACCAACTGGCCCGGTGCTGTCGGATTCACCACGAGCCGCCACACCGCGGGGCAGGGGGCGTGGCCCGCCGACAGGGCGACCACAACGGTGGCGGTATACGTCTCACCGGATCGCGCGCAAAGAGCCGCCGCCGAGTTGCATCTCGGCGGCGGCGGACGGTCCGTAACCCATCCAGCTCCACGCAGGAAGATCAAGACCGAGGCTTCAGCCTACCCGGCTCGGCGATCTGTGCTGGGGATAGGCCAGGGCCCGGCCACGACTTCCTGTGCGCATTTCCACCCGAATGCGCTTCATGCAGGAGGTAACAGCCATGCAGGTTTCGCTCGCCATGCAGGTCTCAATAATTCTGGTCATCACCGGCCGGACCGGGCGGCGACGCGGCCGTCCTGCCAGCCCGCCGCGGCATCCCGCACACCAAGCCCTCACCAAGCCCAACACCGTCCCCGGCGCCTGGTTGCGGGGACGTCAGGTCGGCGGCGTGCCCTCGCGCGCGGGGGCTGCGAGGTTCGACCGCGCCGAGCGCGTCCGCTCCGTCCCCACAGCCGTCGCGGCACTCGGGTCGCCGTGCTGCGCGGCGGTGCTGCCCGGCGCCGGGGCCTGGCCACAGCCATACCTGCAACGCCGATTCCAGGTTGGCGATGGTCATCATGTCGACCCAGACCGCGCCGGACAGAAGGTTGGCGATCGTCTGCCGGTTCACCCCGCTGACGCGCCCGAGATGCTTGGCGCTGAACGCCTGCTCGGCCATCGCCGCCGCCAGGTTTGCGGCCACCGCCTGGGCGACGCGCGCGGCGTGGTGCTCCTGCAGGCGGGCATGGGGCCATTCCCCTTCGACCACGAAGTCGCATGGCCGTATCGCCCGGGAATTGTCGCCCACCACAGTGCACATTGTGAACCATGGTCACGGCACGAAACCAAAGTCCTGGGGGCTAATGGCATAGCACCCCCGCGGAGCGGGCAGGTGATGATCTTGAGGAGAACGGTTCTCCTGATCACTAACTGGGGGCGTGACCGGGTGACAGAGCAGAACACCGAGTTCGAGATCGGTGTCGAAACATATGTGCCCGCAGGGAATCCGCCGGGCTGGCGGCGTGTCGCTGCCGAAGTCCGCCGGGCCGTCCGGCGGGGCGCGCCGTCGGCGGTTTATCCGGCTCGAGAGCTGATGGGGGTGCTGACCCGGCTGGCGTTGTTCGCCGACGCCGAGGGCTATCCCCTGCAGGCCGAGCTGTGGCTCACCCGCGAGTACATCGAGCGGTTCGCCGCGGTCGGCTGCTGCGACCTCAGCCAGGCCACCCGGGCCAACTACCGGTCCAAGCTGCTGCGGCTGCGTGAGGCCCTGCTGGGCGGTGACTGCCTCACCGGCAGACCCGCCCAGCTCCCCGGATCGGGAGCCAACCCGCCCTACAGCATCATCGAGCAAGCGCAGTTGTACACCTGGGTGGCGGGGCAGCCCACCCAGGAACTGCGCCGGGGTCTGACAGTGCTTCTGGCGGCAGGACTGGGCTGCGGCATCGACTCGACCGAGATCGCCCGGCTCAGGATCGGTGACGTTCGTTCTTCCGGCCCCGCCCGGCGCCTGCCCGAGCCGGCCACGGCCGTCGACGGCGGGAACGAGGGCCCCGCCACCGGCCGGGATCGGGGCCAAGACACATCTCAAGACACCGCCCAGCGCCGAACCCCGGACCAGGTCCAAGCGAACGGGGACCGCCCTGACCACGCTGACCACGCTGACCACGCTGACGACGAGGGCGCGGTGCGGCTGGCCGTACGAGGCCGGCGCGCGCGGATCGTGGTGTGCAGGCGGCCCTGGGAGCGTGTCCTGGACGACCTCGCCGGGCAGGCCGGGCGCGACCACGGCGACGATGCTTACCTCTTCCGGCCGGGCGTGGCCAACCGGGGCGGAAACCTGGTCACCAACTTCGTCGCCCGAGCTCACCCGGCACCAGCGACACCGGCCTTCAAGACCGGCCGGCTGCGGGCGAGTTGGCTGGTCTCGCTGATCAGCGAAGGCGTGCCGCTGCAGGCCTTGGTCGCCGCCGCGGGGCTGCAGACCCTGCACGGACTCAGCCGGATCATGCCCCATCTTCCTGCCGTCCCAGCCGACACCGCCGCGACCATCCTGCGAGGCGTCCGGTGACCGATCAGCCCGACTCCCGCCCCCAACGTGGGGCCGGCGACCCCGCCTACACCGCTGACCATGCGCGCAACGCGCACAGTCCCGTCCCCGAGCGCACCCCCGACGCCATTACCGGGCCCGACGCTGAGCCTGGTCGAATGCGGGCCAGTACAGCAGCCTCGTCCTCCATCGGCGGGCAGACTCACGGGTGGACCGCGATCCGCCAAGAGAGGGTCTTCTTCCACAACGTGCGGGTGCGCGGTGCCGCGCAGTTCATCTGCAACAGCGGCATCGCCGAGGAGTTGCAGCGGCTCATCACCTGCAGCACCGGGCGGCGGCGGACCTGCACCGTGGAGGGGTTCCTGGTCGGGTGCGCGCTGGCATCGCGCATGCGCAACGGCGCCGTCCAACTCAACCACGTCACCGACATCCTGTACTGGGGCATCGATGCCGAGTGGCGGCGCCGCTTCGGCCTTGACGACAAACCCGACAACGCCATCGGCTTCGAAGCCGCCTACGCGGTGACCCGGCGGCTGTTCCACCGGCTCATGTCGGTCATGGACCCCTCACCGCTGCCCAAGAACAAGCAGATCCTCAAAGAGGACGCCCGGCAGATCATCGCCGCCGCCGACCCCGACGAGCTGCGGCGGCGCCGCGAGCTGCTCGACCGGGTCGCGGGCCAGATCCTGCACGCCTCCCACGCCAGTGTGCAGCACCTCCTGCAGGAGCACTGGGACGGTTCGCTCGGCGTGGACGCCACCGTGATCGGCACACCGGCACGCGGGACCAGCACCCGCAACCCGCTCACCTCCACCGACCCCGACGCAGGCTGGTACACCCGCAGCGGAGACCACGCCGACCCACACGACCCCAACCCGGCCGGGTCCAGCCCGGCCACAGACCAAGACCGGCTTCGAGGCGGCAGGAGCGGCAAGTTCCTCTTCGGCTACGACGCCGCGATCGCGGTGGCGCGCAACCCCCACCACGACCCGGTACCCGGCCGGATCGGCGACCCGGCCGAAATCCCCGCGCTGATCATGGGCCTGCGGCTGAGCAAGCCCGGCCACATGCCCGGACAGAACGGCATCGCCGTACTGTCCGACATCGTCCGCCGCGGCCACCCCGCCGGATACGTCGGGGCCGACGCCGCCTACAACGGCGCCAAGGAACAGGACTGGCAACTCCCGCTACGCGCGATGGGATACCGGCCCGTCTACAGCTACACAAGGAAGCAGCTCGGCACCCAGGCACAGGCCTTCGGCGCCCACTTGAACGAAGGCACCTGGTACTGCCCGGACATGCCCGACCTCCTCGTCGATGCCACCAACGACCTGATAAACCGCAAGGACGACGATCCCCGCAAGATCGACAAGCAGACCTGGCGCGCCCGCATCGACGCCCGCCAGCCCTACGCCCTGCCCCGCAAGGGCAAGCCCGATGGCGAGGGGCATCAGCGTTTCCTCTGCCCGGCCTCAGCCGGCAAGGTTCAGTGCCCCCGCAAACCCACCAGTCTGGGAGCCGACCCGGCACTTCCCTTGATCTCGATCAAGCACCGCCCCGTCCAGGACCCGCCGATCTGCCGACAGACCTCGATCACCATCGCACCCGAACACGGCGCCAAGCACTGGCAGCCCCACCCTTACGGCAGCGCCGAGTGGCAGCGGATCTACGGACGCCTGAGGAACTCGGTCGAGGGCATCAACGGCTACGCGAAGCAGGACACCTACGAAGCCATCGAACGAGCCTCAGGACGGCGCATCCGCGGCATCGCCGCCCAGACCTTCCTGCTGGCCTTCCAACTCGCCCACGCCAACCAACGAAAGATCTCCTCCTGGCTCGACACCCTGCCCGGCCTCGACGGAACGCCACGCCGCCGCGCCCGGCGACGTAAGACCAAGGCCCTGGGCACCTGGACACCCACAGGCCACATCGACGAGCCACCCGCCGCCTGACCACGAGCACAACACACCCACACGCGCCAAAACCAGGGCCGGGCGGCCACCACAGCCGCCCGGCCCCGACGCGCCCAAAACGCGCCCGCCCCCCAGAACGAGACCCCGCAAAGACGAAGGCCCCGGAGCTTGCCGCTCCGGGGCCTGATTCGTCACTGTGGGGCTAGGACTTTCGTCGGTACCCCGAGTGGGCGAGGAGGGATTTGAACCCTCACATCCTTTCGGACACACGGACCTGAACCGTGCGCGTCTGCCGTTCCGCCACTCGCCCGGGGCGTCGGCCCGTCTCCGGGCGCTTGAAAAGGCTAGCACGGTCGGAGCAGTGGTTAGGTACTCGGATACTTCTCGCGAACCTTCGCACCGATACGATCGTCTACCAGTGGTGAGAGGAGGTGCCCGTGGGCGTCATTCAGCGCTTCGAGCGACGGCTCGAGGGCATGGTCGAAGGGGCCTTCGCCCGTGCCTTCAAGTCGGAGCTGCAGCCGGTCGAGGTGGCCAGTGCTGTGCAGCGCGAGATGGACGATCGAGCCGCGATCGTGGCGCAGGGCCGCACGCTGGTCCCGAACGACTTCGTCGTCGAGATCTCCCAGCAGGACGGGCAGCGCCTGCAGGTGTACGCCGACAGCCTGAGCCAGGAGCTGGCGAATCTGGCGCGGGAGTACGCGAAGGAGCAGGGGTACTCCTTCGTCGGCCCGGTGCGCGTCCGGTTCGAGAACGCGGGGGATCTCGCCACGGGCATGTTCCGCATCCGGTCCGGTGTGATCCGGGGGTCCACCGTGGAGGGCGGAGAGATCCGCCAGCCGGTGAGCGACGTGCCGCAGGGGGGACGCGGGGGGGCGTTCGGCGGCAACCCGCGGCTCCTGGTCACGACCGCGGTGGAGGGCTCCGACACCACGCAGCGCACCTACGACATCAACACTCCGGTCACCCTCCTGGGCCGCGGCACCGACTGCGACCTGCGGCTCGTGGATCCGGGCGTGTCCCGGCACCATGCCGAGATCCGCGTAGAAGGTCCCGAAATCGTGCTCGTGGATCTAGGGTCGACCAACGGCTCGTTCGTGAACGGGCAGCCGATCCGGCGGGTCACGCTGGTGGACGGCTCCCGGGTGACGATGGGCCGCACTACCCTTGTGTTCCGCCGCGATAGGGAGTAACCCCGACTCCGATGTCCCCATTCACCCTCACGCTGATCAAGCTGGCGTTCCTCGCGGTGCTCTGGCTCTTCGTCATCGCGGCCGTCGGTGTGATCAGGGCCGACCTGTTCGGTTCGAAGGCGGCGACGAAGGCCGCCGCGCGGGCGGCCCAGCCCCGCCCGCAGAAGGCCGGCCGGCCGCAGGCGGCGCCGCCCGCGCCGCCGCGCCGCGCCGCCGCCGCCCCTGGCGGTGCCCCCGGCAAGCTCGTCGTCGTCCAGGGCGAGCGGGCGGGCACCGTCATCGATCTCACGGGGGTGCCCATCACCATCGGACGGGCCAATGACGCCACGCTCGTGGTGACCGACGACTACGCTTCGACCCGGCATGCCCGACTTTATGCGCAGGACGGTCAGTGGATCGTGGAAGATCTCGGCTCGACCAATGGCACATATCTCGGACGCACGAAGGTCAGCCGGCCGATGCCGGTACCGCCCGGCGTACCGATCCGTATCGGCAAGACCGTGATCGAGCTGCGCAAATGACTCTGGGAATCCGCTACGCCGCGCGCTCCGACGTCGGCATGCTGCGCGAGGGCAACGAGGACTCGGCGTACGCGGGGGCGCACCTGCTCGCGGTGGCCGACGGGATGGGCGGGCACGTCGGCGGCGAGATCGCCAGTGCCGCCGCCATCGACGCGCTGCGCGGGCTGGACAAGGACCTGCCGGCGAACGAGCTGCTGGCCGCGCTCGAGCACACGGTGAAGACGGCCAACGACAACCTGCACCGCATCGTGGAGTCCGACCCCGCCCTGCAGGGCATGGGGACGACGCTGACGGCGATGCTGTGGGCGGGCAACCAGGTCGCGCTGGTGCACATCGGCGACTCCCGGGCGTACCTGCTGCGGGACGGCAGCCTGTTCCAGATCACGCACGACCACACGCTGGTGCAGTCGCTGGTGGACGAGGGCCGGATCAGCCCGGACGAGGCGGCGACGCACCCGCAGCGGTCGCTGCTGCTGCGCGCGCTCGACGGCCGCGGCGAGGTCGACCCGGACCTGTCGCTGCGGGAGGCGAAGGTCGGCGACCGCTACCTGCTGTGCTCGGACGGCCTGTCCGGCGTGGTGACGGCCGAGACGATCTTCCAGGTGCTGACGGACGTGGCGGAGCCGGAGCAGGCCGTCCGGCAGCTGATCGACCTGGCGAACCGGGGCGGCGGCCCGGACAACATCACCTGCGTGGTCGCGGACGTGGTGGACCTGGAGCGGCATCCGCCGACGGGCGGGCCGGGCCACGCGGTGGGCGCGGCGGCGAACGCCGCGCCGCCGGAGCCGCCGGGCGGCGGGACGGGCCCGAACGTCACCGTGGCGGACACCCCGGCGGGGCGGGCCGCGCAGCTGCGGGACACGATGCCGCAGCCGCCGGTCGCGGTGGACGAGATGCCGCCGCCGGCGCCGATGCCGATGAACGAGCCGATGGCGGGGCCGCCCGGCGCGCTGCCGCAGGGCATGCAGGAGCCGATGGCGGCGCCGCGGGGGCGCGGCGGCGCGCGCCGGTGGACGTGGCTGATCGTGGTGGCGGGCGTCGTCGTGGTCGCCGTGGTGGCGGGCGGCTTCGTGCTGATCCAGAACGTCCGGAACGGCTACTACATCGGCGCGGAGAACGGCAGGGTCGTGCTGTACCGCGGGACGACGCAGAAGGTCCCGCTGATCAGCCTGTCCCGCAAGGCCGACCGGCAGCCGAACCCGCCGATCCTGCTCGCGGACCTCCCGAAGAACGTGCAGGACCAGGTGAAGGGCACCTACTCGGTGAACGGGCCGTCCGCGCTGGACGAGCTGAAGAGCCGGATGTGCAAGTACGTCCTCACCCAGGAGTCGGGGAAGGTCGTCATCGTCAAGGGGCAGGGCCAGCGCAGCTGCACGCCCCAGAAGGTCACCAACAGCGACATCCCGCTGAACGAGCTGCCGACGTCGGACGCGAACGCGGTGACGAGGGGAGGTCTGGCGTTCGTCGGCCAGCAGGCGGCGGAGGCGAAGCTCAAGGAGCTGGGCGACCGCCGGGACGCGTGCAAGGCGAGCAACCCCTCGATCAAGGACTGCCCGTCCGACGGGGGGAAGCCGTAGATGAACTCGCTCGGGGAGCAGATCAGGGCCGTCCTGCCCTACCAGCGGCGGAACGCGGCGTCGTTCGCGCTGCTGCTGTTCGCGATGGTGCTGACGCTGTCGGCGTTCGCGGAGGTCGGCCTGGCCCGGGACGGGTACCTGCCCGCCGGGCTGTTCACCTACGGCGGCGCGCTGCTGGTGCTGGCGCTCGCCGCCTACTTCGTGCAGGCGAAGTTCCTGCCGTACGCCGACCCGCTGCTGCTGCCGCTGGCGGTGGCGCTGAACGGGCTCGGGCTGGCGATGATCTACCGGCTCGACCTCGACACCAGCGAGGGCCACAAGGTGGCGCAGCTGGCCGGCAAGAAGCTGATCCCGGACGACGCGAACGCGACCCAGCAGCTGATCTGGACGTTCGTCGGGATCGTGCTGTTCGTCGGCGCGGTCATGATCATGCGGGAGACCACGAAGCCGGACGCGCCGCTGTCGTTCACGCCGAAGACCGCGCAGCGCTACACCTACCTGATCGGCCTCACCGCGATCATCCTGCTGCTGCTGCCGATCGTGCCGGGCATCGGCGCGCAGATCAACGGCGCGCGGGTGTGGATCCACGTCGGGCCGCTGTCGGTGCAGCCGGGCGAGTTCGCGAAGCTGCTGCTGGTGGTCTTCTTCGCCGGCTACCTGGTGAACAAGCGGCAGGCGATGTCGCTGATCGGCAAGAAGATCGGCCCGTTCAGCCTGCCGCGCGCCCGCGACCTGGGCCCGATCGTCGTGATCTGGTTCTTCTGCCTGGGCGTGCTGTTCATGCAGAAGGACCTCGGTACGGCGCTGCTGTTCTTCGGCCTGTTCGTGTCGATGCTGTACATCGCGACGCAGCGGGTGTCGTGGGTGGCGATCGGCGTCGGGCTGCTGGCGGTCGGCGTCTTCGTGGCGACGCAGCTGCCGTTCATGGCCCACGTCAACCAGCGCATCGACATCTGGCAGAACCCGAAGCCCTACTTCGACGGCGGCTGCCTGCTGGACAGCGGCAAGGTCGTCCCGGTGAACCCCGACACCACGATCTACAAGCAGTTCAAGGCGCAGGGCAGCGGCTACCCGGGCTACGCGGCCTGCGCGAAGCTCGGCGGCGAGTACTCCGACAGCCGGCAGCTGATGATGGGGCTGTTCTCGCTCGGCGAGGGCGGGGTGCTCGGCAAGGGCCTCGGGCAGGGCGAGCCGTGGCGGACACCGCTGTCGTTCAGCGACTTCATCTTCGACTCGATGGGCGAGGAGCTCGGGCTGACCGGGCTGATGGCGCTGCTGCTGGTCTACGCGTTAATCGTGCAGCGCGGCATGAAGACGGCGGTGGCCGCGCGGGACCCGTACCTGAAGCTGTTCGCGGGCGGCGTCTCGTTCGTGCTGGGCCTGCAGGTCTTCGTGATCGTCGGTGGGGTCACCAAGCTGATCCCGCTGACCGGCCTGACCACGCCGTTCCTGTCACAGGGCGGTTCGTCGCTGATGGCGAACTGGATCCTGATCGCGATCCTGGTGCGGATGAGCCACGACGCGCGCAAGCCCGCCCCTCAGGCCATCCAGGACGAGGGCATGACCCAGATCGTGAGCACGAGGTGATCTCTCCCGTATGAACATGGACAAGCCGATCCGGTGGGTGGCCGTCTTCGCGCTGTTGCTGTTCTTCGGGCTGATGGCGCAGGTGAACTACGTCCAGGGCAGCGAGGCGGAGAGCCTGCGCACCGACCCGCACAACGCGCGGCAGTACCAGGCGGTGTTCAACTCGCCGCGCGGGCAGATCTCGGCGGGCGGCGAGGTGCTGGTGGTGTCCACCCCGACGGGGAAGGACAATCCGAAGTACGGCCGGACCTACAAGGACGGCCCGGTGTTCGCGCCGCTCACCGGCTACTTCAACGGGAACGCCACCCAGGTCGAGCGGGCCTACAACTCGCTGCTCGGCGGTAAGGACAAGCGGATCGCCAACCAGCACTGGTTCGACACGTTCATCGGCAAGAAGCCCGAGGGCGCGAACCTCGAGCTGACGGTCGACCCGCAGGCGCAGCGCAAGGCGTACGAGCAGCTGAAGGCGAACACGGCGCCGGGCCGGCGCGGCGGCGCCGTGGTGATCGACGCGAAGACGGGCGCGATCCGGGTGGCGGCGTCATGGCCGTCCTTCGACCCGAACGAGGTGGCGCCGCAGACCGGTGACAAGGGCGCCAAGCGGCTGGAGCAGCTGGACAAGGGCAGCGGCGTGGTGCGGCCGCTGAACGACAACGCGCTGAGCCAGACGTTCCCGCCGGGGTCGACGTTCAAGACGGTGACGGGGACGGCCGCGATGCGGCAGCTCGGGATGGACGACCAGTCGACGCTGGACACCTCGCCGCTGTCGCTGCCGGAGTCGGGGACGAACCTGCCGAACGACAGCGACACCGGCGCCTGCGGGGGGCAGGCGGCGATGAAGGACGCCTTCGCCCAGTCCTGCAACACCTCGTTCGCGCGGCTGGCGCTGCAACTGGGCATCGAGCGGCTGAACTCGGGCGCGACCGCCTACGGGTTCAACAAGTCCGTGAAGATCGAGCCGCAGATGCCCGCGGCGGAGAGCGACGTGCCGGTGAACTTCACCGACGCCGACGGCAAGAAGCAGCACACCGGCCGGGACGCGACGGCGCGGTCCGGCATCGGGCAGGAGAACGTGCGGGCGACGCCGCTGCAGATGGCGATGGTCGCGTCGGCGATCGTCAACGGCGGCAAGCTGATGAACCCCTACGTCGTGGACAAGGTGCGGGCCAAGGACCAGAGCGAGCTCTACAGCGCTTCGCCGAAGCAGTACAGCCAGCCGCTGTCGGGGAGCCAGGCGTCGCAGTTCCAGGACATGATGCGCGCGGTGGTGCAGGCGGGCACCGCGACGAACCTGAAGGGCGACAACATCGCCGGCAAGACCGGTACCGCCGAGCAGGGTCCCGGCAACCCGAACGCGCGCTGGTTCGTCGGGTTCGCCCCGGCCGACAACCCGCGGTACGGGTTCGCGGTGATGACCGAGGGCTCCGGCTTCGGCGCGACCGGCGCGGGCCCGATCGCGGCGGCGATCATGCGCCAGGTGCTGAAGAAGTGAGCGCGGGCCTCGTCCTCAACGACCGGTACCGGCTGCTGGAGCGGCTGGCGACCGGCGGGATGGGCGAGGTCTGGCGGGCCCGGGACGAGTCGCTCGGCCGTCCGGTGGCGGTGAAGCTGCTGCGGCTGGAGCTCGGCGCGGACGTGTCGGCGCGCGGCCGGTTCGAGTCGGAGGCGCGGTTCGCGGCGGGCCTGGCGCACGGCGGGATCGCGCAGGTCTTCGACTTCGGCGAGCAGCACGGCCGGACGTTCCTGGTGATGGAGCTGGTGCCGGGCGAGCCGCTGGACGAGATCCTCGCGCGCGACGGCGGGCTGCCGGTGGAGGCCGTGCTGGACCTGCTGGTCCAGGCGGGCCGGGCGCTGGCGGTGGCGCACGAGGCGGGGATCGTGCACCGGGACGTGAAGCCGGCGAACCTGATGGTGTCGCCGGACGGCACCCTGAAGATCACCGACTTCGGCATCGCGCGGCGGCTGGCGGCGGCGTCGCAGACCCAGACCGGGATGGTCATGGGGACGGCGCACTACATCTCGCCGGAGCAGGCGTCGGCGGGCGAGATCACCACGGCGGCGGACCTGTACTCGCTGGGCGTCGTGGCCTTCGAGTGCCTGGCGGGCGAGCCGCCGTTCGACGGGCAGACACCGGTGGAGGTGGCGCTCAAGCACGTCCGGGACGCGCCGCCGGAGCTGCCGGCGCGGGTGCCGGCGGCGGCGCGGGCGCTGGTCGGGCAGCTGCTGGCGAAGGACCCGGCGGACCGGCCGGCCGGGGCGAGCGCCGTCGCGGACCGGGCGCTGGCGATCCGCCGGGCGCTGAGCACGGGCCGCCGGGCGCGGGACGGCCGGAACGCGGCGGAGCGCCCGACGGTCGTCGACCCGCTGGCGGCGCCGCTGCGGACGGCGCCCGTCCCCCAGGGCACGGCACGACGATCACCCGATATGTCGGGATTTGACGCAGCCAGTGCGGCGGATAACCTCACCAACGGGACAGTGACCGGGCAACGGCGCACGGCACTGGCGCTCACCTCGGTCGCCGCCGTGCTGGTCGTGGTGGGCGTCATCGTCGCCGGCTCGTGGTGGCGGGGCGCGTCCGGCTCGGCCCCCGACCGGCGGGACGAGCCGCAGGCCCCCGCGACGAGCCCGGTCGGCGGCGACAGCGTCGACGCCCCGGCCACCCGTGCCCCGAAACCGTCCGCGCGCCGGACGCCGACCCCCGCACCGGCTGTCAGCGGCCCGCACCGGGCGCATAGGATCCGTCCGTCAACGCCACGGAGCCACGGCGCGTCCCCTACACACAAGCCGACCACGAAACCGTCCCGGGCGACTCCCACCGCCCCTGAGCCCACACCGACACCGACGGGGAGCACCACGACTCCGTCAACTCCGACCCCGGATCCCTCTCCCACCGGGAGCGGGGAGCTAAGTTCGGACCACAAGGTGTAGACGTACGAGGGAAAGTGCACATATGAGTCAACCTCGGCTGCTCGGCGGCCGCTACGAGCTCGACACGGTGATCGGGCGCGGCGGCATGGCCGAGGTCTACCGTGCCCGTGACCTGCGATTGGATCGCGTGGTCGCGAT
The DNA here is from genome assembly GCF_041951385.1 of Actinomadura sp. NTSP31. Classification (NCBI taxonomy): domain Bacteria; kingdom Bacillati; phylum Actinomycetota; class Actinomycetes; order Streptosporangiales; family Thermomonosporaceae; genus Actinomadura; species Actinomadura sp. NTSP31. Next base: position 68,797 of record NZ_JBGNUT010000021.1, read on the forward strand.
CAAGACGCTGCGCTCGGACCTGGCGCGCGACCCCACGTTCCAGGCCCGGTTCCGGCGCGAGGCCCAGTCGGCCGCGTCGCTGAACCACCCCTCGGTCATCGCGGTGTACGACACCGGCGAGGACATGATCGGCGACACCCCGATCCCGTACATCGTGATGGAGTACGTCGACGGGAGCACGCTGCGCGACCTGCTGCGGGAGAACCGCGCGCTGCTCCCGGACAAGGCACTGGAGATCACCGACGGGATCCTGCGCGCGCTGGACTACAGCCACCGCGGCGGGATCGTGCACCGCGACATCAAGCCGGCCAACGTGATGCTGACCCGGCAGCACGAGGTCAAGGTCATGGACTTCGGCATCGCCCGCGCCATGGCCGACTCGGCGTCCACGATGACGCAGACCGCGCAGGTGATCGGCACCGCGCAGTACCTGTCGCCGGAGCAGGCGCAGGCCAAGCGGGTGGACGCCCGCAGCGACATCTACTCCACCGGTTGCGTGCTGTACGAGCTGCTCACCGGCCAGCCGCCGTTCACCGGCGACTCCCCGGTCGCGATCGCCTACCAGCACGTCCGGGAGGAGCCGGTCCCGCCGTCGCAGATCGATCCGCAGATCCCGCAGTGGGCGGACGCGATGGTCCTGAAGGCGATGGCGAAGGACCCCGACCACCGGTACCAGAACGCGAACGAGTTCCGGCAGGAGATCCAGCGCGTCCTGCAGGGGCAGCCGGTCGCCTCGACGGCGGCGTCCACGATGCTGATGGGCGCGCAGCAGCAGGGCACCCAGGTGATGGGCGGCTACCCGGGCGGCGGCCCGGCGCACACGCAGGTGCAGCGCCCGATGGACGACGGCTACAACCTGCCGCCCGTCCACTACGACGAGGACGGCGACCGCCGCGGCGGCGCGGGCAAGAAGGCCGCGCTGTGGATCGCGCTCGCCGTGGTGTTCATCGGCGGCGCCGCGCTCGTCGGCTGGATGATGAGCGGGGGCGGCGGAGACGAGAAGGTCGCGGTCCCGAGCGGCATCGTGAACGTCTCGCAGGAGAACGCCGCCGCGGAGCTGACCAAGGCCGGCCTGAAGGTCGGCACGGTGACAGAGCAGTACAACAGCGACGTCAAGGACGGCTACGTCATCAGCTCCGACCCGGCACCCGGCAAGAGCGTGGCCAAGGGCTCGTCGGTGGCGCTGGTGGTCTCCCAGGGGAAGAAGCCGCCGCCGCAGGTGGAGGTCCCGGACGTCACCGGCAAGCCGTACGCGCAGGCCAAGAACACGCTGGAGGAGAAGGGCTTCGAGGTCGAGCACTCGGTGCAGACCAGCGACAGCGTCCCGCGGCTCAGCGTGATCAGCTCCGACCCGCCGGGCGGCACCAAGGCCAAGAAGGGCTCGACGGTGAAGCTGGTCGTGTCGAACGGCCCGAGCAGCATCAAGGTGCCGGCGCTGTTCAACAACAGCAAGCGGGCGGCCTGCGCCAAGCTGGAGGGCCTCGGCCTGAAGTGCAAGGTGCAGGAGGGCGCGCCGCCGCCGGACAAGCAGGTCGCGACCGGTTTCGTCTACGACCAGTCGCCCGGCCAGGACGCGACGGTGGCGCCCGGCGACACCGTGACGATCTTCGTGGCGCAGAAGCCGACGCCGACGCCGAACCCGACCGACACCTCGCCCAACCCGCAGTGGCCGACCGGGTTCCCGAACCCCGGCGGCGACTAGACCGGCGATCGCGGCAGCAGGGGCCCGTTCCTCCAGTGGAGGGACGGGCCCCTTCGCGTCGGCGGGCCGGTTCGCGGCGCGGTCACGTTCGGCGGTGCGGTGCGGTCCGGCGCCGGGCATGCGAAGAGGGCTTCCGCCACTCGGGGGCAATGGCGGAAGCCCTCGATAGGTCTTCGGTTACCGCGTCCCGGACGTTACGGGTTTCAACCGAATTTTTCTCACGAATCCGGCTGATGCCGGACGGGGCGGCGAATGCGCACGTCAGCGGCGGTCTCGCAGGCGGTGAGCCAGTTGCGGAGCAGCCGGTGGCCGCCGGTGGACAGGATCGACTCGGGATGGAACTGGACCCCCTCCACCGGATGGACGCGGTGCCGCAGGCCCATCACGACGCCGTCGGGGGTGCGAGCGGTGACGTCCAGGACGTCGCGGGGCACGGTGGCGGGGTCGACGGCCAGCGAGTGGTAGCGGGTGGCGGGGAACGGGTCGGGGAGGCCGGCGAACACGCCGGCGCCGTCGTGCTCGATAGGGCTCGTCGACCCGTGCACGATCTCCGGCGCGCGCGCCACCACGGCGCCGTGCGCGTGGGCGATCACCTGGTGGCCGAGGCAGACGCCGAGCAGCGGCACGCCCGTCCGCCCGGCGGACCGGACGAGGTCGAGGCAGATCCCGGTGTCCGCGGGGTGGCCGGGCCCGGGGCTGAGGAGCACGCCGTCGGCGGACGCGGCGTCGGCGAGGGTGGCGCCGGAGCGGTCCAGGACGGTGCACTCGGCGCCGAGTTCCCGCAGGTACTGGACGATCGTGAAGACGAAGCTGTCGCGGTTGTCCACGACGAGGACGCGCATCACCCGGGTTTCGCGCTCGACGTGGGCGACGGGGTCCCGTCGACGACGCCGTGGTCGAGCTGGACCTTGGGCTCCAGCCAGGGGAACACGCCCCACCACAGGACGGCGGCGAGGACGGCGACGATCGCGAGGGCGATGCCCGCCTTGGCGGGCCAGGTCCCGGGCAGGTGGCGCCACAGCCAGGCGTACACGTTCTCTCCTACTTTCCTGCGGCGGCGGGCGGCGCGGACGCGCCGACACGCGGTGCGGCCGACACCAGCTCACCGAAGATGATCATCCGCTTGGCGGCCGAGTACTTGGGGTGGCAGGTGGTGAGGGTGATCGTCGGCCGGGTGGGCCGGCGCCCGGGATGGAACGGGACGGGGGCGGTCACGTCCACCTCGGTCGGCTTGACGATCTTCCGGTCGGTCATCTCGTAGACGTACTGGTGGTCGCGCGTGTCGATGAGGATCCGGTCGCCGCGGTCGAGGTCGCCCAGCTTGTTGAAGGGGGCGGAGTAGGTCGTCCGGTGGCCGGAGACCACGAAGTTGCCGACCTGGCCGGGCAGCGCGGTGCCGGGGTAGTGGCCGGGCCCCTTGCGCAGGTCGGACACCGTGACGCCCTCGATGATCACGTAGTGGTACCCCTTGCCGAGCTTCGGGATGCGGATCATCGCGAGGCCCTTGCCGAGCCTCACCTTCTCGGTGGTCGGCCGCGCCGGCGCCCCCCAGGTCCTCATCAGCTGCTTTCCCAGCTCGTCCTGCTGCGCGCTGGTGTACTGGCCGGTGCCCCAGAGCTCGTAGGTGACGAACAGCATCACGATGATCCCCGCGGTGATGCACAGCTCCCCCATGCCCCGGATCACCATCCGCACCGCGCGTCCCCCTCCCGAGCCTCAGGGCGCCCCGGACGGCGCCTCCGTCGGCACCGTAGCGTGCTTCATGGTGACGTTGGCGCTGTAGGCGGGGAGCGTGGCTCGGCCGATCGTCCGGACGGCGTAGCCGAGCCCGTAGGCGCGCACGTACTTGCGGTAGATCGCGACGTCGCGGGACGCGGCGAGCGCGGCGCGCAGCCGGCCCGGGTCGCCGGCGGCGGTGATCCGGAACGGCGGCGAGTACACGACGCCCTGCAGGATGAGGGTGTTGCCGACGCACCGGACGGCGCTGGTCGCGATCACCCGCTGGTCCATGATCTGCATCGCGCGGGCGCCGCCGGCCCACAGCGCGTTCACCACGGCCTGGACGTCGCTCTGGTGCACGACGAGGTCGTCGGGGCGGACGCCGGACGGCAGGTCGCCGGACGGCTGCGGGGCGTCGTCAAGCGCGACCCGGACGGCGGGCCCGGTGTGGGCGGTGAAGCCGGCCGCGGCGGCGAGCCCGTCGGCCTCGCCCTGGGCCCGCTTCACGCGGGCGTCGTTGCGTCCGGCGGCGCGGGAGAGGGCGTCGACCTCGCGGTGCAGCCGCCGGTACTCGGCGCGCTCGCGGCGGCTGCCGCGCTGCTCGTCGCCGATCAGGTCGGTGACCCGGGTGCGGCCCTCGTCGCGCAGGCTGGTGCCGCGGGCCGTGCTCGCGCTCGCCGCGAACAGGGTTCCCGCGGCGAGCGTGAGGACCGGGATGATGCTTCCCCACGCCGAACGCCGTACCCTCATCAACCGGTGCTGTTCATCAGACGGTGCTCACCAAGCGACTACGCTAACCGACAAACCACCCATGCGCGGACCGGCGCTCCGGCCGCCGGGCGCTCGAGGAGAACGATCCCACCGTGGCCAAGTCCAAAGTGCGCAAGAAGGCCGTTTACACGCCCCCGCAGAAGTCGAAGGCGCCGGAGGTCAGCCCGCGCTGGCTGGTCCCGACGATGGTCGGGCTGTGGCTGATCGGCCTGATCTGGATCGCGGTCTTCTACGTGACGGCCAGCACCGGCACGGACGTGCCGTTCATGTCCGACCTGCACAACTGGAACCTGGGGATCGGCTTCGTGGCGATCATCCTGGGCGTGGTGCTGTCGACCCGCTGGCGCTGATCCGGGCTGGATACCCGCTTCCGGAGCGGCCGAATCCACGAAAGTTATCCACAGGCTGGGGATCTCTGGCCCCGGCTTTCCCCAGGTTTTCCACAGGCGCGGGTACCGAGCGGTCTTCGGGGGACCGCCTCCGGACACGGAGAAGCCGCCCGCACCCTGGAGGGGCACGGGCGGCCTCCGCATGCCATGGGCCTGCCCGGCGCGCGTCCGGCGCCCGCTAGGTCAGTGCCAGCGTCTTGACCGTCACCAGGGTCGCGAGCGCCACCAGCATGACCACCGGCACACCGGTGTGCAGCAGCCGCCGCTGCGCCGCCGGCGCGTACGCGAACGCCAGCGCGATCAGCGCGCCGACGACCAGCCCGCCGATGTGCCCCTCCCAGGAGATCCCCTTCACCGAGAAGGTGATCGCCAGGTTGATCACCAGCAGGAACAGGATCGGGCCGGTGGGCGCGCCCAGCCGGCGGCCGATCACGAAGTACGCCCCGAACAGGCCGAAGATGGCGCCGGACGCGCCCACCGCCGCGCCGTACGGCTCGACCAGGTACAGCAGCACCGAGCCGCCCAGCCCCGACAGCAGGTACAGCGCCAGGTAGCGCCAGCGCCCGAGCACCTGCTCCAGCGACGGCCCCACCGCGTACAGCGCCCACATGTTGAACAGGATGTGGGTGAAGCCGAGCGAGCCGTCGCGGTCGTGCAGGAACATCGTGCTGACCAGCCGGTACCACTCGCCCTCGGCGACGCCGACGACCTCCCCCTGATGGGTGACGCCCAGCCCCACCATCTCCAGGTCGAGGACGACCCGCGGCGACGCCAGCTCGACGATGTACATCAGGATGCACAGGCCGATCAGCGTGTAGGTGACGACCGGCATCGCCGCCGCCGGCCCGCGCGCGCCCAGCACCGTTCGCGGGGCGGCACTGCGCGCGCCACGGTTGCCCTCGGCGACGCACTCGACGCACTGGTGCCCGACGGCCGCGTCCCGCATGCACTCGGGGCAGATGTAGCGGTCGCACCGCGTGCAGCGGACATAGGTCTCCCGCCCCGGATGCCGGTAGCAGGTCGGCACCGAGGTCTCGGGCGCGGGACTTTGTTCTGTGCTCATCCGGTCTCCGTCGGGCCGTCGCGTGGGTGTCAGCCGGCGTTGGTGCTCACCCAGGGAAACGACTAACGCCGCTCGATCGTCACCGACTGGATGACGACGTCGTCCTTCGGGCGGTCCATCCGGCCGGTCGGGGCATTGCTGATCTTGTCGACGACGTCGGTGCCCTCGACGACCTTGCCGAAGATGGTGTGCCGGCCGGTCAGGTGCTGCACCTGCCCGATGTTGTCGGTGGTGATGAAGAACTGCGAGCCGTTGGTGCCGGGCCCGGCGTTCGCCATCGCCAGCAGGTACGGCTTGTTGAACTTCAGGTCCGGGTGGAACTCGTCCTTGAACTGGTAGCCGGGACCGCCGGTCCCGGTGCCCAGCGGGTCCCCGCCCTGGATCATGAAGCCGGGGATGACGCGGTGGAAGATCGTCCCGTTGTACAGCGGCGCCTCGGACTTCTGCCCGGTGCTCGGATCGGTCCAGGTGCGCCGGCCCTCGGCCAGTTCGGTGAAGTTCGCCACCGTCTCGGGCGCCTGGTCCGGGTACAGCTGGATCACGATCTTGCCGAGCGACGTGTCGAGCGTCGCGAAGGTCTCGTTGGCCACGCTGGCCGCCTCCTCGTGAAGTGGGTCTGTGCACGTTCCCGCGGGTCTCGACCGGCCCCCGATTCGTCACATTGCGTGACCGGTTGGTCGCGCGCATCGGGTTTACCTTCCGGCACTCGGGAAGGGTGCCTGGCAGGACCTCGCAAACAGGGAGGTTAGCGTGTCCCTAATGATTAGTATCCGCCGGAAGCCGCAGGACGAGATGCTGACGCGGCTCGGCCGCGTCCAGGAAGCGGCCCGCCAGGGCGCGGGACGGTGCCAGGAAGGCGCCTCCGTCATGGCGGAGCGGATGATGCCGGCCGCCCAGGAGCAGCTGATGGTCATGCGCGGCTGGAGCGCGCCTCGGCTGCGGCTGGCCGCCCGGTACGTGGAGACCGGGCTCGCCCCTCGGGTGAGCTCGTTCCTCGGCGACGTCGCCCAGCGGGTGGAGCCGCCGAACCGCGACCGGCCGAGGCGCGGCGCCGTCATGGCGATGATGGGCGTCGTGGCCGCGGCCGGGATGGCCGGTGTCGTGCTGACCAAGCGCGACGCCATGCGCGACATGGCCAAGGGCTCCGGGGAGCAGGGGGAGGCCGTGTCGGCCGACTCCATGACGGTCTCCGGGTCCGACGTCGACGGCTCGGTGCAATCGCCGCACTGACCGTCCGGGCCGTCCGGGCCGTCCGGGCCGTCCGGGCCGTCCGCGGCTTCAGCGGCTTCGGCGGTGCGTGTGCGTGAGCGGGGCCCCGGCCGGACCGGCCGGGGCCCCGCGCATGCGTGCGGGCGGCATGCGGGTGCTCCCGTCACACCGGTTACTACCAACCGGTACGGTGAACGCCATGTCGCCGAAACCGCGCTCGCTGGGGCAGCAGCTGGCCGCCGGGGCCAGGGAACGGGCCCGCCGCGGCCTGCACACGGCGGTGCACGCCACCTGGCAGTGGATCCAGCGGCAGGGCGAGATCACCCCGCACACGCCGGGCCGCCGCCGCTTCGCCTATCTCGGCGAGGGCGCGTGCATCGGCTTCCCCGTCGGCGCCATCTACGGCGAGCCGTGGATCTCGATCGGCGACCACACCCTCGTCGGCACGCACGTGACGATCTCGGCGGGCTTCGTCCCCGGCCTGGACCTCGGCCCGGACGTCATCGTGTCGATCGGGTCGAGCTGCTCGCTGGGCCGCGGCACGCACATCGTCGGCCACCAGTCCATCGAGATCGGCGACGACGTCTTCACCGGGCCGAACGTCTACATCACCGACCAGAACCACACCTACGGCGACCCGGCCATGCCGATCGGCCGGCAGTGGCCGGAGAACAACCCGGTGGTCATCGGCGACGGCTGCTGGATCGGCACCGGCGCGATCATCCTGCCGGGCACCCGGCTCGGCCGGAACGTCGCCGTCGCGGGCGGCGCGGTCGTCCGCGGCGAGTTCCCGGACCACTCGGTCATCGGCGGCGTCCCCGCCAAGGTGCTGCGCAGCTACGACGAGGAGAACGGCTGGCAGCCGCCGCTGCGCAACGGACCGCTGATGTCCCTCGACGAGCTCGCCGCCCTCTCCGTGGACGGCCTGGAAGGCCTTCAGCTCCTCCAGGACAAGCTCCGCGAGGAGGCCGGCTGAGAAGCCGGCTGGAAGAGCCGCCCGTTCGCGTGCAAAGGCCGAGGCCCCGTCCGTCCGGACGGGGCCTCGGCGTTCGCGTGCGTCAGTTGTAGCGGGCGGCGCGGCGGTCTCCGCCGTCGCGGCGCTTGCCGCCGCCTCCGCCCCCGAAGGAGCGGCGGCCGCTGTGCGGCGCCCCACCGGACCTGGGGCCGCCGCCACGGCGCTCCCCGCCCGCGTAGGAGCCGCGGTGCTCGCCGCCGCTGTAGCCGCCGCCCTCGCGGCGTCCCTCGTACGAGCCCTCACTGCGGCCCTCCGAGCGCTGGCCGCCGTCCTGGCGGTCGAACGAGCGTCCGCCGCGTCCGCCGCCGCCGCCGAAGCCGCGTCCGCCCCGGCGCCCGCCGCCCGGACGGCCCCGGCCGCCCTCGCCGCGGCGCGGCCGGTCCGGGATGAGCGGCTCCTCGATCGGGATGCCCGACGGGATCCGCGCCCCGGTCAGCTTCATCAGCTCGGCGTCGCCGCTGCTCACCCGGACGCGCGGCGCGTTGATGCCGGCGCGGCGGGTCATCGCGGACGTCGACCGCACCTGGTGCGGCAGGACGAGCGTGACGACGGTGCCGCGCTCGCCGGCGCGGGCGGTGCGGCCCGCGCGGTGCATGTAGTCCTTGCTGTCGGCCGGCGGGTCGACGTGCATGACGAGGCTGACGTCGTCCACGTGGATGCCGCGCGCGGCGACGTCCGTGGCGACCAGCACGCTGATCGTGCCCTCGCGGAACTCGGCGAGCGTGCGGGTGCGCAGCCCCTGGCTCTTGCCGCCGTGCAGCCCGGCCGCGCGGACGCCGACCTGGGTGAGCTGCTTGGCGAGCCGGTCGACGCCGTGCTTGGTGCGGGCGAACAGGATCGTCCGGCCCTCCCGGTTGGCGATCTCGGCGGTGATGGCGCCCTTGTCCTTGGGCGCGACCAGCAGCAGGTGGTGCTCCATCGTGTCGACGGACTCGTCCACCGGGCCGATCGCGTGCGTGACCGGGTCCTTCAGGTACCGCTTGACCAGGACGTCCACGTCCTTGTCGAGGGTCGCGGAGAACAGCAGCCGCTGCCCGCCGGGCTTGGCGCCGTCCAGGATGTCGGTGACGTCGGGCAGGAAGCCCATGTCGGCCATGTGGTCGGCCTCGTCCAGCACGACGATCTCGACGTCGGACAGGTCGCAGGCGCCCTGCCGCATCAGGTCCTTGAGCCGGCCCGGGGTGGCGACGATGATCTCGACGCCGCGGCGCAGCGCGTCGATCTGCTTGAACATCGACGTCTGGCCGATGACGGTCTTGAACTTCAGCCCGAGCCCGCGGCCGAGCGGCTCCAGGTTGGTCTGCACCTGCTGGGCCAGCTCGCGGGTCGGCACGAGGATGAGCGCCAGCGGGCGCTTCGGCGCGGCGCGGCGCCCGGACAGCCGGGCGAGCAGCGGCAGGCCGAAGGCCAGGGTCTTGCCGGAGCCGGTCTTGCCGCGCCCGAGGACGTCGCACCCCGACATCACGTCGGGGATCGCGGCGGCCTGGATCGGGAACGGGGCATCGATGCCCTGGCGGGCCAGGGCGGACACCAGCGCGGCCGGGAGGCCGAGCTCGGCGAAGGTGGGAACCTGCTCGTCGGCGATGTCCGGGCCGGCCGGGACGTCGGCGGACGGGTTCTGTGCAGCAGCAGCTGTGGTCACGCATTACCTTCCGAGAGGGGGGCACGTCTCGGGAGGCACCACGGTGTGATCGGCAGGAAGCGATCGGTGCGCTACAAGGACGAGCCTGGCGCCATCGGGGCGCCGAAGATTGATTCGTAGAGTCTAACGTCGGCCGGGTGCCTGCTTATGCCCCGTCCCGGGTGGAACATGCGTCGCGGGTGACTCAGCATGCGCATGAGATCCCTGTGACGGGGGTCGTGAGAGGGTCGGGGGAACGCCGGGTCACCGCGCCGGCGCCGGTCGCGACGGGGAGTCCCTCGCGCGCCCAGTACTCGAATCCCCCGATCATCTCCTTGACGGGAAGGCCGAGCTTAGCGAACTCCAGCGCGGCCTTCTGCGCGCCGTTGCAGCCCGGGCCCCAGCAGTAGACGACCACGGTCGTCCCTTGGGGGATCAACGCTTCGGCGCGCGCGGCGATTTCCGCGGTCGGCAGGTGGACGGCGCCGTCCACGTGGCCCTGCGCCCAGCTTTCGGCGCTGCGCGTGTCGACGATCACGATGCCGGGTGCGGCGGCGGCCAGGTCGGCGGCCACGTCTGAGACGTCCGTCTCGAAGGCGAGGCGGGCGGCGAAGTGGCGGCGCGCCTCGTCGGCGTCGGCGGCGGGTACGGCGGTGACGGCGCTCATAGCGGCTCCCTTGACTCGGATGTGTCGATCCTCTGTGCTGGCACCGCATGTCCGGGAGTGGCATGAATGTCGCCTATCGCTAAGATTGCGCCATGCGCGTCGCCGCCCCCGCCCGCCGGCACACCGTCTCGGTCCTGGCGTTCGACGGCATGGCCCCGTTCGAGCTCGGCTCCGTCGTCGAGGTGTTCGGCCTGCCCCGGCCCGAACTCGGCGTCCCCTGGTACGACCTGCGGGTCTGCTCGCTGGAACGCGGCCCGATGCGCGCGGTCGGCGGGTTCACGATGGCCGCCGAGCACGACCTCGAGACGTTCGCGTCCGCCGACACGGTGATGGTGGTCGCCGTCGCGGACGTCCACGGCGACCCGTCCCCCGAGGTCGTCGCCGCGTTGCGGAAGGCCCACGCCCGCGGCGCCCGCGTCGTGTCGATCTGCTCGGGCGCGTTCGCGCTGGCCGCCGCCGGCCTGCTGGACAATCGGGACGCCACGACGCACTGGCGGTACGCGGACCTGCTGCAACGCCGCTACCCGGACGTCCGCGTGACCCCGGACGTCCTGTACGTCGACGGCGACGACGTCCTCACCGGCGCGGGCAGCGCCGCCGGGCTCGACATGTGCCTGCACCTCGTCCGCAAGGACCACGGCGCCCGGGTCGCCAACGCGGTCGCGCGCCGCCTGGTCGTCCCGCCGCACCGGGAGGGCGGGCAGGCCCAGTTCGTCGAGGCCGCGGTCACCGCGCCCGCCGCGGACGGCGCCGACGACGCGATCGCGCGGAGCATGCGCTGGGCGCTGGCGCACCTCGCCGAGCCGATCACCGTCGCGCGGATGGCCCGGGAGGCGCACCTGGCGCCGCGCACCTTCATCCGGCATTTCAACCGGCAGACCGGGACCAGCCCGCTGCGCTGGGTCGTCACCCAGCGGATCATGGCCGCGCTGCCGCTGCTGGAGGAGGGCACGGCGCCGGTCGAGCGGATCGCCGCCGCGGTCGGCTTCGAGAGCCCGGTGACCTTCCGGCACCACTTCGGGCGGGCGATGCGGACGTCGCCGTCGGCCTACCGCCGCACCTTCCGCGCCACCGCGTCCTGACGCCCCCTCCCGCTCAGCGCGCGCGTCCGGGCGGACGCCCGCGCCGCCGTTTGTGAGCGAGCTTACGACGACAGGTAGTACTACGCGCCGTAGTATTAGCCACAGGACGTAGTACTACAGCTTGTAGTAGATAAGCCGGAGAGGCGCGCGCCCATGGACTCGGTCGACATCGCACGGTGGCAGTTCGGGATCACCACCGTCTACCACTTCCTGTTCGTCCCGCTCACGATCGGGCTCTCCGCGCTGGTCGCCGGCCTGGAGACGGCGTGGCTGCGCACCGGGAGGACGCGGTACCTGCGCGCCGCCAAGTTCTGGGGGAAGCTCTTCCTGATCAACTTCGCGATGGGCATCGTCACCGGCATCGTGCAGGAGTTCCAGTTCGGGATGAACTGGAGCGACTACTCCCGCTTCGTCGGCGACATCTTCGGCGCCCCGCTCGCCATCGAGGGCCTCCTCGCGTTCTTCGTCGAGTCGACCTTCCTCGGCCTGTGGATCTTCGGCTGGGACAAGCTCAACGCCAAGCTCCACAACGCCTGCATCTGGCTCGTCCACATCGGCACCCTGCTGTCGGCCTACTTCATCCTCGCCGCGAACTCGTGGATGCAGCACCCGGTCGGCTACCGCATCGACCACGCGACCGGACGCGCCCGCCTCACCGACTTCTGGGCGGTCCTCACCAACTCCACGCAGCTCGTCTCGTTCCCGCACACGATCACGGCGGCGTTCGTCACCGGCGGCTTGTTCATGGCGGGCGTCAGCGCCTGGCACCTCGCCCGCGGCAGGAACATCGAGGTCTTCCGGCCGTCGCTGAAGGTCGCGCTCGCCGTCACGGCCGTCGCGTCGATCGGCGTCGCCATCACCGGCGACCTCCAGGGCAAGGTCATGACCGAGCAGCAGCCGATGAAGATGGCCGCCGCCGAGGCCCTCTACGAGACCGAGCAGCCCGCGTCGTTCTCCGTCCTCACCATCGGCACGCCGGACGGCCACAAGGAGGTCTTCGGCATCAAGGTCCCGCGCGTGCTGTCGTTCCTCGCCACCGGCACCTTCGACGGCGAGGTCAAGGGGATCAACGACGTCCAGGCCGCCGAGGAGGCGCGGTTCGGACCCGGGAACTACCGGCCGGCCGTCCCGGTCGCCTACTGGAACTTCCGGGTCATGGCCGGGGTCGGGATGCTCACCGCGCTCGTCTCGCTGGCCGGGCTGTGGCTGCTGCGGCGCGGGCGCCTGCCGTCCAACCGCTGGGTGTACCGGGCCGGCGTGCTGTCGCTGACGCTCCCGTTCATCGGCAACTCCGCCGGATGGATCTTCACCGAGACCGGACGGCAGCCCTGGTCGGTGTTCGGCGTGATGAAGACGTCCGCGAGCGTCTCGCCCGGCGTGTCGCCGACGTCGATGCTCATCTCCGTCGCCTCCCTGACCGCGCTCTACGGCGTCCTCCTGGTGATCGAGACCGGGCTGATGCTCAAGTACGCCAAGGCCGGGCCGCCCACGGAGGACGAGGTGCTGCCCCCGCCGCCGTCCGGCGACGACGCCGACGACACCGAGCGCTCGCTCGCGTTCGCCTACTGAGTTCGCCTACCGAGGGAGCCGGCCATGGAACTCACCACCGTCTGGTTCGTCATCATCGCCTTCCTGTGGACGAGCTACTTCTTCCTGGAGGGATTCGACTTCGGCGTCGGGATGCTGATGCCCGTCCTCGCCCGCGACGACGTCGAGCGCCGCGTCGTCATCAACACCATCGGGCCCGTCTGGGACGGCAACGAGGTGTGGTTCATCGTCGCCGGCGCCGCCACCTTCGCCGCGTTCCCCGAGTGGTACGCCACCCTGTTCAGCGGCTTCTACCTGCCGCTGCTGGCGATCCTGCTCGCACTGATCATCCGCGGTGTCGCGTTCGAGTACCGCGGCAAGCGCGACGACGCGCGGTGGCGGGCCCGCTGGGACCGGGCGATCTTCTGGGGGAGCCTCGTGCCCGCGTTCGTGTGGGGCGTCGCGTTCTCCAACATCGTCCGGGGGGTGCCGCTGGACGCCTCGCACGACTACGCGGGGACGCTGCTCGACCTGCTCAACCCGTACGCGCTGCTCGGCGGGCTCGCCACGACGTCGCTGTTCGTCCTGCACGGTGCGGTGTTCCTCGCGCTGAAGACGTCCGGCGAGATCCGGTTCCGGGCGCGCCGCGTCGCCGGGATCGCGGTCGTCGCGGCCATCGCCGCCGGCGGGAGCTTCCTGCTGATCACCCAGCTCCAGCACGGCAAGCCGGTGACCTGGCTGACCGCCGGAGGCGCCGCGGCCGGGCTGGTGCTCGCCGCCGCCGCGAACCGGCGGGGGCGCGAGGGCTGGGCGTTCATCGGCACCGGCGCCGCCATCGTGCTCGCCGTCGTCACCCTGTTCACCGCCCTGTTCCCGGACGTCATGCCGTCGACGCTCGGCTCCGGCGGCCTGACCACGGACAACGCCGCGTCGAGCGACTACACGCTGAAGATCATGACGTGGGTCGCCGCCGCGTTCACCCCCATCGTGATGATCTACCAGGGGTGGACGTACTGGGTGTTCCGCAAGCGGATCGGCACCTCCCACATCCCCGCGGCGCCGAAGAAGAAGCCGGAGCCGGTGCGGTGAAGCCCCTCGACCCGCGGCTGCTGCGGTACGCCCGGACGACGCGGATCTTCCTGCTGTCGTCCGTGGCGCTCGGCACCGCCACCGCCGCACTGATCATCGCGCAGGCGACCCTGCTCGCGGACATGCTCACCCGCGCGTTCCTCGGCGGCGCCTCGCTCACCGGCCTGCGCACCCCGCTGCTGCTCCTGCTCGGCGTCGTGCTCGGCCGGGCCTTCGTCGCCTGGCTGCAGGAGGTCGCCGCCCACCGCTCGTCCGCCGCGGTCAAGTCGCAGCTGCGCGGCCGGCTGCTCGCCCACGCGATGGCGCTCGGCCCGCGCTGGCTGTCCGGCGAACGCAGCGGCGAACTCGCCACGCTCGCCACCCGCGGGATCGACGCGCTGGACGACTACTTCTCCCGCTACCTGCCGCAGCTCGTCCTCGCGGTGATCGTGCCGGCGGCCGTCGGGCTGCGGATCCTGCTGGGCGACTGGCCGTCCGCCGTCACGATCGCGGCGACGCTGCCGCTCATCCCGGTCTTCGCGATCCTCGTCGGGCTCACTACCCAGCGGAAGATGGACCGGCAGTGGCGGACGCTGTCCGTCCTCGCCGCGCACTTCCTCGACGTCGTCGCCGGCCTGCCCACGCTGAAGGTCTTCGGCCGGGCGCGGGCGCAGGCCGACCGGATCCGCGAGGTCACCGACCGGCACCGGCGCGCGACCATGGCGACGCTGCGGATCGCGTTCCTGTCCGCGCTCGTGCTGGAACTGCTGTCGACGCTGTCGGTCGCCCTCGTCGCCGTGTCGATCGGGCTGCGGCTGGTCGACGGCGGGCTCGGGCTGGAGACCGCGCTGCTCGTCCTGGTCCTGGCGCCGGAGGCGTACCTGCCGCTGCGGCAGGTCGGGGCGCAGTACCACGCGAGCGTCGAGGGCCTCACCGCCGCGTCGCGGATCTTCGAGGTCCTCGAGACGCCGCCGCCCGCCACGGGGAGTCGATCGGACGTTCCGGACGTTTCCCGCGCGACCCTCCGGCTGGACGGCGTGACGGTGACCTATCCGCGGGGCCCCGCGCTCAAGGACTTCTCGCTGACCGTCCATCCGGGGGAGACGGTCGCGCTGGCCGGGCCGAGCGGCGCCGGGAAGTCGACCGTGCTGTCGGTGCTGCTCGGGTTCGTCCGGCCGGACTCGGGGCGCGTCCTGGTCGACTGGGACGACCTCGGCTCCTTCTCCCCGGACGCCTGGCGCGAACGGATCGCCTGGGTCCCGCAGCGCCCCTACCTGTTCGCCGGGACGGTCGCGGAGAACATCCGGCTGGGCCGTCCGGACGCGCCGGACGCCTCCGTGCGGGCCGCCGCCGAGGCCGCCAACGCGCTGGAGTTCGTCGAGGCCCTGCCTGCCGGGTTCGAGACGGTGCTCGGCGACCGGGGAGCCGGGCTGTCGGCGGGGCAGCGCCAGCGGATCGCCCTCGCCCGCGCCTTCCTCCGCGACGCGCCGCTCCTCCTGCTGGACGAGCCCACCTCCAACCTCGACGGCGAGAGCGAGGCCGCCGTGATCGACGCCGTCGAACGCCTGAAGACCGGCCGTACCGTCCTGCTCGTCGCCCACCGCCCGGCCCTCACCGCGCTGGCCGACCGGGTGGTCGCCGTCGAACCCGCGGCGGTGGCGGCATGATCCTCCGGCTGATCAGATTCGCCCGCCCGGCGCGGGGACGGCTGCTGCTCGCCGTCCTGTTCGGCGTCCTGGCGCTCGGCAGCGGCGTCGGCCTCATGGCGACCTCCGCCTGGCTCATCTCCCGCGCGGCACAGCACCCGCCCGTGCTGATGCTGATGGTCGCGATCGTGGCCGTCCGCGCGTTCGGGCTCGGCCGCGGCGTGTTCCGCTATGCCGAACGCCTCGTCGGGCATGACGCGACGTTCCGCATCCTGGCCGATCTGCGCGCGCGCGTGTACGAACGGCTGGAGCGGCTGGCGCCTGGCGGGCTCCCCGGATTCCGTGGCGGGGACCTGCTGAACCGGCTCGTCGCCGACGTCGACGCCGTCCAGGACCTCTTCCTCCGCGTCCTACTGCCCTGCACGGCCGCCGCCATCGTCGGCGGGGCCTCGGTGGGGCTCGCCTGGGCGCTGCTTCCCTCGGCCGGCGTCGTCCTGCTGCTGGCCTTGCTGCTTGGCGGCGTGGTCGCGCCCTGGCTGTCGTCCGCGACGGCGCGCCGGGCCGAGCGCCGCACGACCGACCTGCGCGGCGAGCTGACGTCCCATGTCGTCGACACCCTCCAAGGCGCGGCCGAACTCATCGCCTACGGCGCCGCACCCGCGCAGCTCGCCGAGGCCGCCCGCCTGGACCGCGCCTTCACCCGCGGCGCGGCGCGGTCCGCCGCGTCCACCGGCCTCGGCGCGGCCGTCTCCGCCCTCGCGGGCGGGCTGGCCGTGTGGGGCGGCCTCGCCGTCGGCGTCCCGGCCGTCCGCTCGGGCGCGCTCGACGGGGTGCTGCTCGCGGTGGTCGTCCTGCTGCCGCTGGCGGCGTTCGAGGTCGTGGCGGGTCTGCCGCTGGCCGCCCAGTGTCTGGAACGCGTCCGCCGTTCCGCCGCGCGGATCTTCGCCGTCCTGGACGCTCCGGTACCGGTCGAGGACCCGCCCACCCCGTCGCCGCTCCCCGAGGCGCCGTACACCCTCCGGGTCGAGAACCTCCGGGCCCGGTGGACGCCCGCCGCCCCCTACGCCCTCGACGGCGTCTCCCTCGACCTGACGCCGGGCCGCCGCTGCGCGATCGTCGGCCCGTCCGGTTCGGGCAAGACGACCCTGACCGCCGTGCTGCTCCGGTTCCTGGAACCCGCGTCCGGCTCGGCGTCCCTGAACGGCGTCGACCTGCGCGCGCTGACCGGCGACGACGTCCGGAAGGTCATCGGCCTGTGCGCGCAGGACGCGCACCTCTTCGACTCGACGATCGAGGAGAACGTCCGCCTGGCCCGCCCCGCCGCCACCGACGGCGAGATCCGCGACGCCCTCCGCCGCGCCCGCCTCCTCCACTGGGTCGACTCGCTGCCCCACGGCCTCGCCACCCGCGTCGGCGAGCACGGCGCCCAGGTGTCCGGCGGCCAGCGGCAGCGCATCGCCCTCGCGCGCGCGCTCCTCGCCGGCTTCCCGATCCTGCTCCTCGACGAGCCCGCCGAACACCTCGACACCGCGACCGCCGACGCGCTCACCGCCGACCTGCTGAGCGCCACCGAGGGCCGGACGACCCTGCTCGTCACCCACCGCCTCGCCGGACTGGACGCCGTCGACGAGATCATCGTCATGTCCGAAGGGCGCGTGGCGGACCGCGGCACCCACACCGAGCTGATCTCCCGGCCCGGCCTCTATCGCTCGCTGTGGCGGCGCGAAACGGAGCTTCCGGTCATCCCGGGACGCGGACCCCGGCCTCGGGAGATGCGTCTCCCGTGACCTGCTCCGGCTCCCGGCGCCACGGCAGGAACGCGCACGCCGCGATCAGCAGCACGCCCGCCACCGCGATGGCCGCCCGCACCCCCACGAACCCCGCCAGAACCCCCCACACCGCAGTGAGCACGGCGATGGCCGTGCGCGAACTGACCGTCCACGCGGTCACCATCCGGGCGACCTTCCCGGCATCGACCAGCTCCAGCCGCCGCGTGGCATAGACGGGATTGAACACCCCCATGCACGTGATGATCCCGAGCTCCATCGCCATCACCAGCAGCAACGCGCCGATCCCCGTCCCGACGAACGCCAGCCCGACCAGCCACAGCGCCCGGCCGACACCGAACACCAGCATCACCCAGCGCCGCCCGTACCGCTGGACGAGCGGCCGCGAAAGCCGCGCGCCGAAGATCCCGCCCACGCACGGCACACCGAACGCCAGCCCGTACTCCAGCGGCGAGAACCCCAGGTCATGGAGCATCAGATACGCCAGCAGCGGAGCCGTCGCCATGATCAGCGCCCCGGTGAGCACGCTGTTCGCGAACAGCAACCGCAACTCCCGGCCGGACACGATCACCCGCCAGCCCTCGCCGATCTCCGCCCACCGCGACGCGTCCCCCGTCCGGACGGGCGGCTCGGCCTCCGGCGCCGCGATCTTCCGGATCCCCAGCGCCGACAGCACATAGCTGACCGCGTCCAGCAGCACCGTGACCACCGGCCCCAGCACCCCGATCAGCGCCCCACCCGCCGGCGGCCCCACCGCCGTCGACATCCACTGGACGGTCTCGAACCTGCCGTTGGCGTCCATCAGATGCCGCTGCGGCACCAGCGCCTTCAGATGCGCCCCGCTCGCCCCCCGGAACACGATGTCCGCCAGCCCGACGACCACCGCCACCACGAGCAGATGCACGTACGTCAACGCGCCGAATCCGTACGCGATCGGCACCGTCACCAGAACCGCGAACCGCAGCAGGTCCGCCCGGACCATCAACCGCCGCTTGTACTGGAACTCGATCCACGGCCCCAGCGGCACCGCCAGCAGCGCCGCCGCCGTCCCGCTCGTCGCGGCGATCATGGACACCTGCGCCGGCCCCACGTGCAGCGCCAGGACGGCGATCAGCGGGAACGCGTCCAGCGCCAGGAACGTCCCCAGCGTGCTGACCGCGTACGCGCGCCACAACCACGCGAAATCCCGTCCGAGCCCGGCTCCCCGTCTGTTCATCGCCGACGATCAAACACCCGTCGCCCGGCTCCCACAAACAACGAACCGGCACCCCACCACAACCACCGGTTGTGCCCCTTGACGCAACGCCCCGCACCGGGAGACTGACCGCGACTACAACGAGGCGCTCCATGTGGGCCACTTCTTCCGCAACAAGCGCTGCCCGGTCGTCATGGACCTGACGGCCCTCACCGACGACGTGGCAAAGCAGTTCGTCGACTTCGCCGCAGGCCTCGTGTTCGGCCGCGGCGGCGACATGGACCGGCTGGCCCCCAAGGTCTTCCTGCTGGTCCCCGCTGGCCTCACCCGCCCCGCCGTCCTCCCGGACGGCTCAACCCCCGGCTGACGCCTCCAGCAGCGGACCGACGACCCGGTAGAGGCACTCGGCCACGTCCGGCCGATCCGTGAGCACATCGTCCAGAATGGCCCGCCAGCACCCGGCCTCTTTGTAATAGACGTCGTCCTCCTGCAACCGCAGGCGGGTCTCCAGCAACCGCGCCTCGTACGCCGTCCCGAGGCACCGCCCGACCTCCCCGCACAGCCACCAGCACAGATCGCTGCCCGCGGCCGACACGAGCACCCGCGCCGCGTCGAACGCGACGCGCTGCGGACTCACCCCTGCCATGACCGGAAAATACGTCCCGGCACCCCCACTGTCCACCGCCCCGAAAAGGTGCACGTCGACGTTTCGATGCCCAGCGAAGTGTCCGCCACCTACGGTGACCTCCATGGTGAGGTCCGGGATGTCAGATGACACCGACAATCGTGATCCTGCGTCAGTCGTAACAGGAACGATCGACCATGTACTAGCGCTCGCCGCGACCTGGACAGCATGGAACGGGCGCCCACTGCAGGCCGACGACCGGCTGTACACCCCGCACAAGGCGATTCGACGAGTCGCCGACCACTTCATCGACCACCTCGCGGAGGTGGAGGCGCGCCTGATCGGAGAGCGGACGATCCCCGACCACTGGCATGCCTCCGCGAGCACCACTCCCGCCGATCTGGCGACCTTCACCGACCAGGACCTGGACGAGGCCAAGAGCCGCCTTACCCGCCTCGGCCTGATCTGGGCCGCCCGGCTGAACGCCATGACACCCGACCAACTCGACCACTCACCTGGGGAAGGCTGGACATTCCGGCAGATCGCCATCCACCTGGCCGAATCCACCTACTACGCCGACGCAGTAGGAAACCTGACCGACTCCCGCTGACACCCGCCGAGTGCCCGCCATTCCACCTCGCCCCGCACGGTCCAAAAGAAGGCGTCCCGTCCCCGGTTCACAGCAGCTCCCCTCCCACATCAGGCACGACGGATGATCTCCCACTCCGCAGGCTGGAGTGACCAAGCCGAGGAGTAGCCGGCGCACGGACGGCCCCACAACAACCAGGGTCGCCCGTTCTGTGATCGCACCACGCTGGTAGCCGTGCGCGTCACGCCGGCAGCTATCGCTGCGCCTGCTCGTAGAACGCTCGGACTCGTGCCGCCTGCCCGTGCTGGTCCAGCTCGACCACGTCCAGCGCGCGGTTGCCGTTCTCGCGCCGGTACAACAGGGCGTAGCCGCCGGGGCTGGTCAAAAACGCCTCTTCGATGAATCGCAGCTCCGGTGCAAGCTCCAAGCCTCGCTCGAAGTGGCGGCGCAGCTCTGCCTTGCCCCGCAGCTGGCCGTCCGGTCGATCCCAGCGGGTCACGACCGTCGAGGCCACAAAGTCGACGTCCTCGGAGTAACACGCCATGACGGCGTCCAGATCGCGGGCTTCCCAACCTGCCAACCACTGATCCGCATGTGCTCTCACATCCATGTTGATCAGTATTCAGGCGAGCATGATCCGCGTGCGACAAAATATCGGACACGCTCCCCCCGTCATCCTCGACAACGGAGAGTGCCCTCACGCGAACAGCCCGCAATAGGCGCCGACGCACCCAGAGCGACGGTTTCGCGGCACAGCGCCCACGCCGCACGCTCCAGGCACCCAGACGCGCTGCCGCGCCGGCGGCGCGAGCACCGTCGCCGCTTGGGTGCGTCCATGGCCGAGGCCAAGAAGCGGTCGGGCACGGAAGCGGAAGAAGGAGTCGTGGAAGACGAGAGCCCAGGTCCGGATTGGCTTCTGACCTGGGCTTCTTGGTGCGTGGACCCTAGAGGATCCGAACCCCTGGCACCCGACTTGCACATCTGCGAGATCATCCCCCGCCGGGCCTCCCACCTCGGCGTACCTTGACCGTCAAGTGATGCTGGACGGTGCGGCTTGGGTGCAACACCTGCCGGCATTGAGCAGTCACACGATCGCCCATAGCATCCTGTGCATGCCCCTGGTTGAGCACGGAATGACCAAGAGGCAGGTCAAGCGCCTCCTCGGACCTCCGCATAATCGAGTCAGTCAGAGGGCGTTCGAGCGCCAGTACAGAAGCGCGATGTTCGTGGGGGGTCGGCGCCGAGGGGACGCTTGGCTGTACCTCAACGTCCCGCAGGCCGGAGACATGACGTTCATCGCCTTCGACGGAAGGCGGGTCGCCACCGTGCAGGTTCAACAAGCCTCAGACCAATAGGTCGCCGCTGGGGTAGTGATCTCAACTCGGCGCCTACCTAATGGGGCCGGCTCACAAGTCGACGGGCCCGTCTACGCGCAGACCGCAACAGACGAACGGACCTGTCCCGAGGATGCTCCCGCGCGTATGGCGCCCAATCCCGTGACAGACAGATTCACCCGGGAGCGCCCTCCGGACCGCGGGGGTCAAGAGGGCTGCGAAGTCCCCTTGTTCGAGTTCGCTCAACCAAAAGCGCACCCCGCTTACCCTGATGACCTGGAAGGACGCTCAACCACGGTCACGGCCTGGTGCTCGATGACGAACCGGCCTCGACGCAACAGCGACGCTTCAGACTGGGCGGCGGCGCGGTCGGGGCAGGGCCGGCGGACGCGTCGCGATGCGCGGCCCCGGCGCGGCCGCCCGGTGACCGGCGCCCTCTACTCTCAAGATGTGCGCGGTGATAAGTACACGAAGTTGTGGGTCGAATCGAATGGCGGCCCGCTGGTTGCGGTCCCGCAGCAAGATCTGTCTCTGTGGCGTTCAGCTCCCGAGGATCCGGACGCCGATGACCCATCTGGCTGGGGGGACTACGGCCGTGCCTGCGAAGTCGGTGATTACCTTGGCGTCCTGCCGATCGCACACTCAGAGGCCTTGGTCTTCGGCGAGGCTCCGGAGCCGACGACCTTCCTACCGGAGCGATCGATATTTGTGCGCTGGGGAGGGGCTAACTCGGAGGCAGCACTGCTTGGCTCGGTCGATGCGGCCTTGTCCATGGCTAGTTGGCAAAGCGAAGTGCGTTGGAACGTCCCGGGGCCGGTCGTACTCTTCGACTCGGCTTACCCTGGCACCGATGTCTTTGCCCATCTTGCTGATGAGCACTTGGTCATCGACCTTGCACCAGGTTGTTACAGCGTTCGTCACGCCTCGGTCGAACCTGACGATGACACGATGATCGGACTGGTTCAACTGGATCTTCTTAGCGGCAGGCCGACCGAGCTTCCTGGTCGAGAAGCTCCTTGACGGCTGTGAACGGCAGCATGCCTAGTCGGCTGGTTTGGCGGCGGCGCGTACCCCCGTGGAGGCGGTCAGCTGGGGGCCGGCGCCCGGCGATACGGCGAGGCGAGCGCCGCCACCCCTCGATCTCAAAACGGGGCGGCGACGATGGCGAGGATGACGGCGGCCTCGGTGGCGCGCTCGTCCCGGTGGCCTAATCACACGCTAATTGCACGAACGCCCCCGTCCATGATCCGGATGGGGGCGTTTTCGGTGGTGGAGCCTAGGGGATTCGAACCCCTGACACCCGGCTTGCAAAGCCGGTGCTCTACCAACTGAGCTAAGGCCCCTCGGCGCGTCAAGCTTACCGGTGGTCGGCGGCCGCCGCGTCATCGAACGGGGCGGGCAGGAGGAGGTCGGGGAGCGCGGCGACGCTCGGGAGGACGTGGGTGGCGCCCGCGGCGAGGAGGCGGTCGCGGTCGTGGGCGCCGGTGAGGACGCCCGCGACGACGGACGCGCCCGCGCGGCGGCCGGTCAGCATGTCGTTCGCGGTGTCGCCGCAGACGGCGATGTGCCGGACGTCGCCCGCGCCGAGGCGGAGCGCGGCGGTGAGGACGAGGTCGGGCCATGGGCGGCCGCGGCCCGCCGTGTCCTCGGGGCACAGCGCCAGGTCGACGCGGTCCCACCAGCCGAGCGCGTCCAGGACGCGGGCCTGGGTGCGGCGGCCGAAGCCGGTCAGCAGGCACACGCGTACGCCGGCGCCGCGGATGCGCTCGAGAGCGCGTTCGGCGCCGGGCACGGGACGCAGGCCGCGCCGGTCGACGAGCTGGTCATAGGACCGCTCGAAGGCCAGGTGCGCGGCCTGGGCGCGCGGCTCGTCGAAGAGCGAGCGAAAGATCTCGATCTTCGACCCGCCGCGTGACTCGCGGACACGGGCCATGGCCCGGTCGTGGGCCGCCGTGCCGGCGGCGATCCCCAGAGCGGCGATCGCCTCGGCGAAGGCGGTCTCGACCGTGCCTCCGTCCGCGACGGTGGTCCCGGCGAGATCGATGCAGGCGATGGAGATCGGCGCCGCACCGTTCACGCCGGGGCCCGATGTGGCCGGCGTCTCAGCTGTCGGACGACGTGGCCTCGGTCCACAGGTCGAGCTCGGCGCGGTCCTGCTGGAGGCGGCGCCAGACGGCGAAACCACCGAGGGCGACGACGGCAAGGATCAGCAGCTTCTTCACGGTGGGGACCCCTTCACCTCGACTATGAAGTCAGAACCCGGGGTAGATACGGATCAGTGTCTGCTCCCCCAGGTCCTCCGCAGCCTAGCAACCGATCCCGGGCGGTCCGCACCCACTCGCCGGTATCGGACCGATCGTCCAATCCCGGGTGCCGCCGCGCGGGGACGCGCGGCGGGACGACCCTCGGGAGTGCCGATGGCTGAGGACGACTTCCGGCGCTGGGAGCGCGAGCTCGACCCGGGCGCGCCGGAGAAGGCGCCGGGCGGCCGGGGGCTGGTGGTGGCGGCCGCGGCGACGGCCGCCGGGTGCGCGCTGCTGATCGCGCTGGGGGACGTGCGGCTCGGCGCGGTGGGGCTCGGGCTGTCGTCGGTCATCCTGCTGCTGTGGCGGATCGGGTTCTGACGCGGCCGCAGACAAAAGCGGATCTTGGGGTGATAATCCGGGCAGTCCCGCTTGATCAGCGGGACTGGCGCGCCGCTCCCGGGCCGGCACGGCCCTCGCGCGCCCCCCGGAGGAGGTCCGTGCATGTGGATCGGCAGGACGAGCATCATCGGCGCCGCGGCGCTCACCGTGACGGCCTTGGCGGCGGTGCCCGCGCGGGCGGACGCGGCGGACGCGACGGTGGTCCCGGTCCAGGTCACCGGTGATCCGGCCAAGCGGTTCAACCTGGTGGTCATGGGCGACGGCTACACGGCGGCGGACATGCCGAAGTTCCGCGCCGACCTCGACAAGCACCTCAACGACCTGTGGACGATCGAGCCGTTCAAGTCGTACCGCAGCTACATCAACGTGTACGCGGTCGAGATCACGTCGGCGGAGTCGGGGGTGAGCTGCGACCCCGATCTGTCCTCAGCGCGCCGTACGACGCCGCTCAGCATGGCTTTCTGGAGCGGGTGCAAGCAGGACGGGCTGCAGCGGCTGCTCGTGATGGATTCCGCTGCGGCGAAGAAGTACGCAGACATGGTGCCGGGCACCAGCGCGAACAACCGGCAGATCCTCGCGATGGCCAACAGCGACACCTACGGGGGCGCCGGCGGTACGTACGCCACGTCCTCTGGTGGGAACGCCATGTCGGCGCTCATCGCGCCGCACGAACTCGGGCATTCGCTAGGCGGGCTCGATGACGAGTACGACTACTACCAGCGGGGTGTGCCGGGCGGTACGTACAGCGGGGCGGAGCCCGCGTCCATCCACCACACGTTGCTGACCGTCGAGCAGATGAAGGCGCAGAAGCAGAAGTGGTGGCGCTGGCTGGGAGAGCGCAGCGAAGCGGGCGGCGTCATAGACCGCTATGAGGGCGGCCTCTACTTCAGCAAGGGCGTGTGGCGGCCGAGCCAGCACTCCATGATGAAGACGCTCGGCTACTACTACGACCAGGTCGCCCGGGAACGGATGACGCAGCGCATCTCCGGCAAGGTCAACCTCGTTCAGGCGCAGACCTCCACAGACGCTCCTGTAGGTGCCGACCGTGTCCTTTGGGTGGAGACCTTGCACCCCACCGGGCACCAACTGTCGGTCACGTGGACGGCCGATGGAAAGGTCGTAGGGAAGTCGCCGAACCTTGACCTCAAGCGCCTGCACCTGAGGAAGGGGACCCACACCGTCAAGGCAACGGTCTCCGACCCCACCGACTTCGTGCGGGATCCGGCGATACGCGCCTCCACGGCACTCACACAGGTCCGTACATGGACCATCGACACGTCGCTGAAGACGCCTACGGGAAACGTGCCCGATGACTTCACCTCGTCCACGCCCACTGACGAGCCCGTCGGGGCCGAGTCCGTCGTGTACGCGGAGACGACCCATCCCGCTAAGAAGACGCCGGTCGTCCGCTGGGAACTCGACGGACGGCGTGTGCGCGGCAGTGAACGCGACATCGCGCTAGGGCGCCTCCATCTGCGCAGTGGCACGCACACACTGGTCGCAAGGGTCGGCGCCAAGGCCCGTACGTGGACGATCGACGCGCAGCGTCCGACGGTCAAGGTCCAGTTGTCGGACGCGGCGCAGACGCAGGCGCGTCCGGGCAGCACACCCGAGTACACCTTCGACGGTCCGTTCACCATGAGGCTGACGGGCGCGGACGACCGTCCGGGCGTGGTCGTCTCCGAGTTCCGCGTGGACGGCGACGGCTGGTTCAACTACTTCGGCTGGCCGACCGACTCGTCCGCGCCGTGGCGGTTTACCGAGAACGGCACGGTGATCGACTCGCTGACCTACGGCAGGCTCCCCAAGGGGCGGCATACCGTCGAGTACCGGGCGACCGACCCGGCGGGCAACGCCGGCCGGCCGGGGAAGTTCATCGTGACTCTTCGCTGACCGGCACGTCCACGGCGGGCGCGGCCGGGCCGGCCGCGCCCGGCCCGGCGGGTGCGCGGCGGACGGTCGCG
Source organism: Actinomadura sp. NTSP31 (assembly GCF_041951385.1). Classification (NCBI taxonomy): domain Bacteria; kingdom Bacillati; phylum Actinomycetota; class Actinomycetes; order Streptosporangiales; family Thermomonosporaceae; genus Actinomadura; species Actinomadura sp. NTSP31. The sequence goes on from NZ_JBGNUT010000021.1 coordinate 94,415, forward strand.
AGCACGGAACCACCCAGGATCAGCGCGAACGAGGTGATGATCGTCCCGGTGAGCGGCTCGTCGAGCAGCAGCACGCCCGCGACGACCGCCACCGCCGGGTTCACGTACGTGAACACCATCGCCCTGGACGTGCCCGCCTCGCGGATGAGCTCGAAGAACACGATGAACGCGAGCGCGGTGCAGACCAGGCCGAGGCCGCCGAGGGAGGCCAGCACGCGGCCGCTCGGCGCCGCGTCCGGCCAGGTCGCGACGGCCGGGCCCGCGTACACCACCGCGGCGATCGTCAGCGCTCCCGCGGCCATGTGCAGGCTCGGCAGGTCCTGCAGCCGGCGCGTCGCGACCATGGGGGCGACGGCGTAGCCGAGCGCCACCAGCATGACCTCGCCGACCGCCCACGCGCTGCCGCCGCCGAGGTGCGGGCCGGCCAGCACGCCGACGCCCGCGAGGCCGACCAGCAGCCCCGCCCAGCGGACCGGTCCCAGCCGCTCCGCGTCGCCGGTCAGCCGCGCCAGCACCACGCCGATGATCGGCACCGCGGCGATCAGCAGCCCGGTCATCGAGCTGGTCAGCCGGTGCTCGGCGTCCGACAGCAGCGCCCACGGGCCGAGGATCTCCACCGCCGTGAAGGCCAGCAGCGGGCGCCAGTGCCGGCGCACCGGCTCCAGGCCGCCGGACCGGGCGGCGAGCGGTACGAGCACGAGCGCGCCGAGCGCGGTCCGCGCGAACACCAGCACGGGCACCGACACGCCCTCGACCGCCACCTTGATCATCAGGTAGGGGATCCCCCACAGCACGCTCATCAGCGCGAACAGCGTCCAGCCGCGGCGACTCACCACGTCCTCCGATCCGGGTCGGCCGCCCGGCTCCACCGCCGGGCACCGGTTCAGGATGCGGTGCGGCGGCGGGCGCGGTCTTGAACGCTGTTGCGGTACGCGCCGGGCGTCACGCCGAGGACGCGCCGGAACCAGCGGGTCAGGTGCGCCTGGTCGGCGAACCCGACGAGCGGCGCGGCCTCCGCGGGCCGGTGCCCCGCGTCCAGCAGCGCCCGCGCGCGCGCCACGCGGTGCTGTGCGAGCCACGCGTACGGCGGCATGCCCATGGAGTCGCGGAAAGCGCGCAGCAGCTGATACCGGGACAGGCCGAGATCGGCCGCCATCTCGGCCAGCGTGGGCGGGCTCACGAGCTCGTCGGACAGCCGCGCCGCGACGGCACGCGCGATCCCGGACGAACCCGGCGGACCGGGCTCCTCCCGCCCTCCCCGGACGGCATGCCGCCGGACGAGCGCGCCCAGCACGCCGAGCAGCCGGCTCTCACCCTCCAGTGGATCATCGCCCACCCGCAGCGACCGGTGGGCGAGCCGCAGGACGCGCGCCAGCCCCGGATCGTCGATGATCGGCTCACCGAAGTGCGGCGCCCCGCGGTCCCAGCCCGACGCCGCCCCCACCAGCTCGGCCGTCGGGTAGAGGCACAGGTACGCGAAGCCGTCCTGGTCGGCGGGGCCGCCCGTGTGCGCCTCGCCCGGCTCGATCACCACGACGCTGCCGGCCGCCGAGTACAGCCGCTCGCCGCGGTACCGCATGGTCTCCAGGCCGTCGACGCACACGCCGATCGCGAACTCGTCATGGGCGTGCGGCGCGTAGTGCCGGGTGCCGATCCGCGCGTCGAGCAGGTCGAGCGAGGCGCCCTGGATGCCGTCGACCCGCGTCCACACCACCCGGTCCGGCGGGCGCGCCGCGCCCCCGGTGCCGCCGGTCCCCCCGCTGCCGCCGTCAGGCGGAGAAGATGTGGCGGAGCCGCCAGCGGTCCCGGTCACGGCCGAGCTCCGCGACGGCCACGCCGTCCGCGCCGACGATCCGGACCCGGTAGACGCGGCCGTCCTGGGGCGTCCCGTAGGTCTTCAGGACCTTCTCGACGGCGTAGCGCGACCCCCGCCATTCGTACGCGGTCAGCCGTCCGGACGGGTCGTGCTCGGCCCGGACCGGCTCGTTCAGAAGGTGCCCCATGAGTCCGGGAGCCTAGCACGCATTCGAACAAATGTTCGCAGGTGGGGGGCCGTCCGCGCGGCGTCGCGGCGACCGTCCCGGGCATCATCCCGCCATTAAGACGCAGCCCGCCGCACATGTCCAGACCGTCCGAAACGACGATCTCCGCGCCGGACCCGCCGATCGCCCCCGCCGGTACGGGTTCTGCCGACGCGCACCCCGTCGGCGCCCGTAATCCACAGGCTGGGGGCAACGTTTCGCACATCCTCCAGCCCTTGTGAGCAGGCCTTCCGGGAGCCGGCTCCACAACGGAATCCCCAGGCTGCAGGGCCTTTCGAACATCCGATCGGGATCGGCGGGTGCACCGCCACGCCGTCCACACCCATCCCGGGCCCTACACACTGTCCACAGCTTGTGGATAACTCCCGTGCACAACCTGGGTACGACCGCGGAACCGCGCCGTCCACCATTCTTCCCCACCCGGTCCCCAGATGGCAGGACCGTTGTCCACGGCGTGGATAACCCGCTGACCAGCGATGAGACGGTGCCAGCCGCCCGTCCGTGCACATGGCGTTCACAGCTTGTGGGCAGCCGCCCTCCACAGGCACCCCCGACCCGTGGAAGGCGTCGCCCACCGGGAATCCCCAACGACGTCCCCAGCCGCCACCCGACCCCACATCTGTGGACAGCCGCTCGCGCACCCCTCCGGCCGCGTGACGAGGCCCGAAGTCGGCACGCCGAGGCCTCGTCCACGCCTTCCCCGCCGGTGTGCGCCACCTGTGGATAACATCGTCCACGTCCCTGAAGCGGCCACCGTACCCACCGCCGTCCACCGGACGTCCCCACCCGCACTTCCTGGGGATATCCGCGTCATCCCTGGCCACGCGCGATTCCGTCGCCAGGGAGCCCGCCAATCCACATCCTGTGGATAACTCTGTTCACATCCCCGGCACGCCGGGCCCCGCCATCACGACGCGGTCCCCGACGGGATGCGCGCCCGCACCACGAAGCCGCCGCCCGGCCGCGGGTCCGCGCCGAACTCCCCGCCCAGCGCCGCCACCCGCTCGCCCAGGCCCACCAGGCCGCGGCCGCCGCCCCCGACGGCCGCGGCGCGCGACCCCGAGCCGTCGTTGCCGACCTCCACCGTGATCTCCGTCGCGCCGTAGCGCACCTCGACCTCGACCTGGCTCCCATGGGCGTACTTCAACACGTTCGTCAGTGCTTCCTGCACCACCCGGTAGGCGACGGACTCGGCGCTGCCCGCGGCCACCGGGGCCTCGCCCACCTGCTTGAACTCCACCGGTTGCCCGGCGCTCCGCGTCTGCTCCACCAGCGCGCCCAAATCTCCAGCGGACGGTGCCCTGCCCTCCGCACCCGTGCCGGTGCCGGTGCCGTGGTCGGGGTTGAGCAGGTCGAGCAGATGCCGCAGATCGGTGATCGCCCGGCGGCCGGTGTCGGTGACCGCGCTCAACGTCGCGTCCAGGCGGTCGGGGGCCGCGAGCAGGTAGCGCGCCGCCTCCGTCTGCACCACCATCGCCGTCACGTGATGGGTCACCACGTCGTGGAGCTCGCGGGCGATACGGGTGCGCTCGGCGGTCCGGGTGGCCTCGGCGACGCGGAGCCGGCGCTCGGCCTCGGCGGCCCGCGTGGAACGCAGCCACGAACCGGCCCCCCACGCCAGGCCGAGCGCCAGGTAGAACGTCACGTACTCTTCCACGTCCTCCTGCGCGCCCGCCCGGTTCAGCGCGACCGCGAACACCGGGTACAGGACTGACGCCACGATCAAGAACCTCCGCCGGTGGCGCTCCGCATGGGCGCCCGCGCTGATCAGCGCGATCGGCAGCGCGGTGCCCGCGGCCAGGTGGTACCCGCGCAGCTGGTCGGCGGCGAACCCCACCATCACCAGCGCGGCGCACACCGTCGGCCACCGCCGCCGCACCGCCAGGGGGAGGCACTCCAGAAGGACGACCAGGCCGCCCACCGCGTCGAAGGGGCGGTTCGCGATCTCCCCGATCTGCGTCCCGTGCCCGTAGAAGCCCGGCAGGAACGACGAGACGGCCAACAGCAGCGCCAGCGGGAGGTCCCGGACCGTGACGTCGAGCCGACGCCACAGGTCCGGGGCCCAGTCGAGACTTTTCGCCGGAAGCCGTCGCGAACCGATCATCGGGAGAGCGTAGCGGTCGCGGCGGCCGCGTCGACGCCCCGGCGGCGGGCGGGCATGATGTTGCCGCGCCGGCGCGCCAGCCACATGAACGACGCCGCCACCGTCACCCCGGCCACGACCGTGTACAGGCTCGCCTCCGGGCCGAACTCACCGCCGGTGACCAGCGACGAACCCGACATCGAGCTCTCCAGCAGCCCCTTGTTCGCGCCGCTGCCCGACACCTCGGTGCCGAAGATGCCCGACTCGGCGAAGTTCCAGGCGAAGTGCAGTCCGATCGGCACCCACAGGTTCCGGGTCGCGGCGTACGCGGCGGCCAGCATGCCACCGGCCTCGATGGCGATCGCGATCGCGCCCCAGAAGGTGGCGTGCTCGTTGGCGAGGTGCATCAGCCCGAACACCAGCGCGGTCAGGACCAGCGCGGCCCATGTCCCGATGCGCCCCTCGACGATGCGGAACAGGACGCCCCGGAACAGCAGCTCCTCCGTCACCGCCGCGGCGGCCATGAACCCGAGCAGCCCGAGCGCGCCCGCGACCGAGCCGAAACCGTCGATCCGGTAGTCGCCGAGGAACGCGATGTTCGCGATCACGGCCCCGAACATCGCGAAGCCGATCAGCATGCCGCGTCCGACGGCGGCGCCGGCGCCCTTCGTCGCGACCTCCACCGGCGCGCGGTGCTCGGTCCGCCGCACCACCCAGGCGTACGCGAGGGGCGCCAGCACCGCCGTCACCATTCCCACCACCAGGGTGAGGGCCGCGTTCCCGTCCACCGCGGCGGCGATCTGCCCGCCGACGAGGGCGACCGCTGCGACCACCAGCAGTTGCTTCACCAAACGCATTTCCGACTCCTTTACGACGCACGCGGACCGATTTCCGCGGTCGTGATAACGCTATGAATTCAGGCCTTGAGAAACGTCACCGCGCGGAGGACATTCACGGGTAGCTCGCACGGGGGACGGACCGTTCCGCGGTCACCCGGCCGAGGGGCGGGACACCGCAGCGCCCGTCGGCCGCCTTCGCGTTCTCAGCTCGCGGCCTGCGCGGCCACGCGCTCGACGGCCCGCACCGCGACCTCGGGCTGCTCCTGGTAGATGTAGTGGCCGCTCTTGCCCGCCACCGTGAACCGGCTGCTGCCGGACAGCCCGAGCCACTTGCGCTCCCCGGCGGTCCAGGCCGCCTCCAGGCGCGGGCCGACCCCCGGAACGGCCGCGAGGTACGGCTTCCCGTGCTTGATCACCTCGACCGGGATGTTCCCGGCGGACTGGACCTTGCCGTCGGGCGTCGCGATCCGCTCCGGGTTCTCGCCCCCGAAGACCGCGAGGTTCTGCGCGCGCAGCTGCGCCGCCGGCCCCTTGGCGGACGCGGGGATGGCGCTCTTGAGGTCGGCGAGCATCGTCGAAGGCGTCGCGTCCATCAGGACCAGCCCCTTGACGTGGTCCTTGTGGTCGGGCGCGTACCGGGCGGCGATCAGCCCGCCCATCGAGTGGCCGGCCAGGACCACCGGCGCGTCGCCCGCGACCTCGTCGATGACCCCGGTGAGGATCTTTCCGGTGCTGGCGAAGCTCTGCGGCGCGTCCGGCTTGCTGCTCGCACCCTCCCCGAGCCGGTCATAGGAGCACACCCGGTTCTTCTCGCTGAGCGTCTTCTGGAAAGCGGCCATCTTGTCCAACCCGTCCCCCAGGCCGGGCAGCAGGACGACGATCGGCGCGTCCCCCTTCCGCTTCCCCGAGCAGGACACGTTCACCGTCTTCTTTTCGATGGTGAACTTCCGCGCGCCAGAGAACGTGTCGGGCTGCTTCGTGGCGAACCCGTCGTCGTCGCAGGCGGTGAGACCCGTCGCGGCCACCGCGAAGCACGCCGCGACCGCGGCGACCGTCCTGAACTTGCGGATCATCATGTCCTCCAGCGATAGAACCGGCGGCCGGGTGCAATTCACCGGCGCCTGGATTTCGCGGCCATAAACGCCGCGCTCACAATGAGAACGCTAGAGATTCGACGACCCCTGAATCATCACCGCGCGGAGGACATTCCCGGGTAGCTCGCTCGGGGGATCCCGCTCGCCTAGGGCCGTCGGACCGAGGACGTGTCGCTCGTCAGCGGCGTTCCGTCCACCGCCACGGGCAGGAGGTCGGGGACGCGGGCACCGTCGCCGTCGACCAGGACCGAGTGCCTCTCGCCCGGCTCGAAGGCATGGCGTTCGCCCCACTGCCGCAGCGTGACGATCACGGGGAAGAGGTCCCTGCCCGCCTCGGTGAGCTCGTACAGCCTGCGCCTGCCCGACGGGGCGCCGACCTGGGCGAGCAGGCCGCGGGCGGTGAGCCTGCGGAGCCGTTCGGTGAGGATGTTGCGGGCGATGCCGGTGCGCTGCTGGAAGTCGGTGAACGAGCGGGCGCCGTCCATCGCGTCGCGGATGATGAGCAGGCTCCACCGGTCGCCGACGAGATCGACCGTGCGGGCGACCGGGCAGGCCGGATCCGTCCAGCTCTGCCTGTCGGCGTCGTCGCGTGCCATCACACCTCCAGTGAGTTGCACATTGAAACCATTCTGGCCTAGCCTCCGATCAGTTGCAAAATGAAACTGATCGGAGGAGCCGGTGAACTGGAGGACCAGGCTGCTGCCTGCGGTGGTGTGCGGAGTCGCGGTGGCCGGCGTCTACGCCGCGCAACCGGTGCTGGACCCGATGGGCCGCGACCTGGGCGTTCCGGCCGGCTCGCTCGGCTGGCTGGTGGCCACGGGCCAGCTCGGCTACCTGGCGGGACTGGTCCTGCTGGTGCCGCTGGGCGACGTCCTCGACCGCAGGCGCCTCATCGCCGCGCACCTCGCCCTGGTGGCCGCGGGCACGGCCGTCACCGCGGCCGCCCCGGCCGCCTGGGCGGCGTTCGCCGGACTGGCCGCCGCCGGCGCGTTCGCGGTGGTGGTGCAGACCACCGTCGCGTACACGGCGTCGATCTCCCCGCCCGCCGAACACGGCCGCAACCTCGGATTCGTGACCTCGGGCGTGGTGATCGGCATCCTCGGCTCGCGCGTCGCGGCCGGAGTCCTGGCGGACCTCTGGGGATGGCGGAGCATCTACCTGACCCTCGCGGTCCTCGCCGCCGTCCTCGCGCCGCTCACCCTCACCGCACTGCCCGCGGATTCCCGTCCGGACACCGCACGGTACGGGCAGGTGCTCCGATCCTTCGGCGGGCTGTTCGCGCAGCCGGTCTTCCTCGGCCGCGGGCTGATCGCGTTCTTCCTGTTCGCCTCGTTCGGCACCCTGTGGAGCGGCATGGCCCTGCCACTGGCCGGCGCGCCGTGGCACCTCGGCCAAGCGCAGATCGGGCTCTTCGGCGTCGCCGGTCTCGCCGGAGCCCTCGGCGCCGCCAGGTCCGGACGCTGGGGCGACGCCGGGCACGCGCACCGCGTCACCGGCATCGCGCTGGCGCTCCTGCTCGCCTCCTGGGCCGCCATCGGACAGCTCTCCTGGTCGCTGCCGCTCCTTGCCCTCGGCGTGCTCCTGCTCGACTTCGCCGTCCAAGCCGTCCACGTGAGCAACCAGCACGCTCTCACCACCGCCTACCCCGACCGCACCAGCACCGCCATCGGCGCCTACATGGTCTTCTACTCCCTCGGCTCCGCCCTCGGAGCAGCCGCGACCACGGCCCTCTTCGCCACCGCCGGCTGGCTCGGCCCCACAGCCCTAGGCGCGACCCTGACCCTCTGCGCACTGACCACCTGGAAACTAACCTCACCGCCAGCCCCAGTAAACCCGCTGACCGAAGGCGCCGGCCTCACCGAAAGAACAAGATCAGCGATAGCCACCGAAGTTTCCGCCCCACCCTCCACCCGCGAGGGAACGAAGCCAAGGGGGGCGTAGCCCCAAAGGGGGCAAGGGGGCGAAGCCCCCAAAGGGGGCGTGGGGGGCGGAGCCCCCCACATCGGGGGTCCGGGGGTCGCCCCCCGGGTGAAATGACGAAGGAGTGGCGCCCGCGCTCTCCGCGGGCACACCACTCCCAACTCCGAAGTGGGCCTAGGAGGACTTGAACCTCCGGCCTCATCAGTTCGATCACGGCCAAGATGGCGTGCCTGCTTCGCCGTGCTGGCCTGCGGGTGAGGGCTGATCACGTTCGGCGGTGTTCGCTCGGGTTGCTGTCAGAGTTGCTGTCACTGCTGTCAGCTCACACGGCTCCGGACGGGCGCTTCCCAGATCATCGGCCACAGGGCGGCGGGCCTGCGCGCGGACGCTCCGCCCCGTCCCTCCTACGCCTGCCCGTTCCGCGCATGTTCCGGATCTTGATCGTCAGCTGTAGAAGTGCCTGAAGTACTCCTCGGGGCCGACCGTGAAGTCATCCGGCCGGGTCTCGCGAAGAAGCCTGTACCGGGCGCCGAACGCATCGATCGCCTCATGGATGCTGTGGCCGAACACCTCTCGCAAGATCATCATGGCCGGGATGATGCGGTGGCTGACGATGTGCTCGTCGATATCGGGCCACCGGTCGGTCATGCGACGAGTCTGCCACGCGGGCATCGGTCAGCGCCGGTCCCGGCAGTTCTGCCCTGTCTCCCTCGCCCGCCGCGGGCCGTGACAGACGAGCGGACCGTCCGGAGGGTGGTCCCGCGCGAACGGTGCTCAACCCCTGACAGACCGGTGCGCGCGGGAGTGCCCTCCGGGTCCAGGAGGGGTCTGGGGAACCACGGGGTTCCCCAGTAGCGCACGCGCAACCGATCTTCCGGCAACAGTGCTCGCTACCAGGGTTTGCCTTGTGCGAGACGTTGCTGCTTCATGCCCTCTATGGCGTCGTGGAGATCCGCGAGGACAGCGCGGGCAAGAGAGCGATCAGCTCCGAGGCGAGTCCGAAAGTCTCGTGCATCGATGTGCCCGCCGTTGCACATTTCGTTCAAGGCGTTGTTGATCAAAACTGCCTCGTCCGGGCTCAACTCGACTCGGATTGCGTCGTCGGTCACGTCGGTAACGTTCATGCTCCCCATCTTCGTGCACGGATGGTCGGGCTCTCGGTGGCACTGGCCTGGTCGGCCGTCATGGCCTAGCTACCAGGTGGCGGCGCGACCCCGAGTAGACCGGGCCGGCGACCGGCAAGCGTGGCCACGCAGCGATGCGCGGCCGGGCGCGCGCGCCGTTGGCGCGAGCGCCGCCGCCCCTTGACTACTGGCTCGAAGAGGTCGTGCGGCCGTCCAAGCGGTGGAACACCTACAAGAAGTACGAGCAGACGGCGCGGCTCTACCTCAAGCCGGGTCTCGGCAATCAGCGTCTCGACCGGCTTCGGGTGGCCAAGGTTCAGTCCTTTCTGAACCAGCAGGTCAAGGACGGCCAGTCGCTCGCGATGGTCCACATCATGCGCATGGTCCTGGGGGCGGCGCTGACCAGGGCCACGCGGGAAGAGTTGATCTCGGTCAACGTCGCTCGCCTGACCACGCTGCCGCCGGCCCCCGCCCATAAGTCCAAGCCATGGACGGCGGACGAGGCTCGCGCGTTCCTGCGCGCTGCTCGAAACGAACCCCTGTACCCGGCGTTCGTGCTGCTGATGGTCTACGGCCTGCGGAGCGGTGAGGTGCTAGGCCTCGCCTGGGACGACCTGGACCTGGACGAGCGAGTGATGCAAGTGTCCTGGCAGTTGCAGCGCATCGACGGGAAGCTCACCCGGACGCGGGTCAAGACCGATGCCGGAGACCGCCCCCTGCCCGTGCTCCCGATCATCTATGAGGCGTTCATCGAACTGGCCGACCGGCAGATGTACGCCAAGCGCAGGGCGGGCGCGAACTGGGACGCGGACTGGGAGGAGATCGGCCTTGTGTTCACCACGCGCCACGGCGGGCCGATCGAACCGCGCAACCTGTCGAGGGCCTTCGATCGGATCTGCGTGAACGCGGGGCTTCGCCGCATCCGGCTTCACGACCTGCGGCACGTGACCGCAACGCTTCTCAAGCGGCTGGGCATGCCTCCGCGCGATGCCGCTGCGATCCACGGTCACGCGAAGATCTCCACGACCATGGAGATCTACACTGACAGCGACATCGAGGACCACCGGACCGGACTCGGCAAGGTGGCGGACGAGCTGTTCGGAACGCCGGAAAGCTGAGCCGTTGCTGTCACCGCTGCTGTCAAAAGACCCCCACCGGTACCCGGTGGGGGTCTGTGAGCTGGTGGGCCTAGGAGGACTTGAACCTCCGGCCTCATCCTTATCAGGGATGCGCTCTAACCGACTGAGCTATAGGCCCGTACTGCCGCCGCCTTGCGGCGCAACCAGAGATTACCCCATGGGGAACGGCAACCGGAAATCGATTGGCGGGCGGCGGCGGGGTCGCGCTATTCGGCCTCCTTGAGGGTGACCTCCACGCCGCCGACGAGGTCCGCGGCGAGGTTGTAGATGACGGAGCCGACCGTGGACAGGGCGGTGATGAGGAGGACGTTCAGGGCGCCGACGAGGACCGTGTAGCCGAAGACGCGGGCGAAGGAGAACCAGCTGCCGGCGTCGACGCCGCCGTCGGTCTCGCCCTGCTGGGTGGTGAGGCTGTTGATCGTGTCGCTGATGGCGTCGAAGACGCCGAGGCCGGACAGGATGATGTACAGCACCACCACGGCGACCAGCAGGACGACGAAGCAGACCAGCGACATCACGAAGCTGAACTTCATCACCGACCACGGCTCGAGCCGGGCCAGCTGGAGCTGGGCCTTGCGGGCCGGCTTGGCCGGCGCGGGCGCCTTGCCGGAGTTGACCGGGGCGACGGCGGCGGACGGGCGGTCCTTCAGGACGGTCCCGGCGAAGCCGGAGCCCGTCCGGCCCGGGCCCGCGCCGGACGAGTTGCCCGACGCGGCGGCCGCGGCCGGCGGCTTCTCCGTCCGGCCCGTGGAGACCGACCCGGCCGGCTCGGCGGGCTTCGCCCAGCTGGACGGGCCGGGCCGCTTCGCGGCCGCCGGGCCCTTGGCCGGCTCGGCGGTGTCCCTGACCGGGGCGATCTCCGGCGTCTCGGGCTTCGCCGGCTCGTCCTTGACCTGGGCGAGGTCGATCCTGGTCGCGTCGGAACCCGAAGCGGAGCCCGCGGAGCCCGTCGAACCCGGCGCGGCGTCCGAGCCGTTCTCGGAGGCCGCGTCGGAGTCGATCTCGACGGTGGCCTCGTCCCGGGCCGGCTTGGCGGACGCGGCGGCGACGGTCTTGCCGCCGGGCTTGTCCGCGGCCTTGCCGCCCGCGGGCTTGCCGGTCGCGGCCGGGCGGCCGCCTGGCTTGCCGGCGCCCTCCTTGCCGCTCCCGCCTTTGCTCTTGCCGGGCTCGGTGCTCACGTGTCCTCCTGGCCTAGCGGCGCGGTGAGGCGACCGGATGCGTCACTCACCATCGCCCCCCTCGGCGTCGACTGAGTCCTCAATCGTGGACTCTACGTTCCTCGCGATGGCGACCACGCTGTCCCCCTCGGCGAGGTTCATCAGGCGGACGCCCATGGTCTGCCTGCCGGACTGCTTGATCTCCGCGGCACTGGTGCGGATGACGCCCCCGTTGGAGGTCATTCCGAACACCTCGTAGTCCGGGCGGACCATCAGCGCCCCTACCAACCTGCCGCGAGATTCCACGATCTTAGCGGTGAGAACTCCCTTACCACCCCGTCCCTGGACGGGGTACTGGTCGGCGGGGGTCCGCTTGGCGTAGCCGCCCTCGGTCGCGACCAGGACGTCGTGCTCGGCGTCCTTCACGACCAGCATGTTCAGGACCTCCTGGTCCTCCTCGAAGCGCATGCCGATCACGCCGGAGGTGGCGCGGCCCATCGGCCGCAGGGACTCGTCGTCGGCGTGGAACCGGATCGCCTGGGCGCCGGTCGACACCATCAGCAGGTCGTCGTCGGCGGAGACGAGCCGGGCGGCGATCACCTCGTCGTCGTCGACCAGGTTGATCGCGATGATGCCGCCGGTGCGCGGCGAGTCGAAGTCGCTCAGCGCCGTCTTCTTGACGCGGCCCTTCTTGGTCGCGAGGACGAGGTAGGGGGCGACCTCGTAGTCGCGCAGGTCCATGACCTGGGCGATGTGCTCGTCAGGCTGGAACGCGAGCAGGTTCGCGACGTGCTGGCCGCGCGAGTCGCGCGCGGCGTCGGGCAGTTCGTACGCCTTCGCCCGGTACACCCGGCCCTTGTTGGTGAAGAACAGGATCCAGTGGTGCGTCGTGGTGACGAAGAACTGGTCGACGATGTCGTCCTGCTTCAGCTGCGCGCCGCGGATGCCCTTGCCGCCGCGCCGCTGCGCCCGGTACAGGTCGGTCTTGGTGCGCTTGGCGTAGCCGCCGCGGGTGATGGTGACGACGACGTCCTCTTCGGCGATGAGGTCCTCGTACGACACGTCCCCGTCGAACGGGATGATCTCGGTGCGCCGCTCGTCGCCGAACTTCTCGACGATCGGGGCCAGCTCGTCGCCGACGATCCGCCGCTGCCGCTCCGGCGAGGACAGGATGTCGTTGTAGTCGGCGATCTCCGCCATGAGCTTGTCGTACTCGTCGGTGATCGCCTGGCGCTCCAGGGCGGCGAGCTTGCGCAGCTGCATGTCCAGGATCGCCTGCGCCTGGATCTCGTCGATGTCCAGCAGGTTCATCAGGCCCCGCTGCGCCTCCGAGGCGGACGGCGAGCGGCGGATCAGCGCGATGACCTCGTCGATGCGGTCCAGCGCCTTCAGCAGCGCGCGCAGGATGTGGGCGCGCTCCTCGGCCTTGCGGAGCAGGAACCGGGTGCGCCGGACGACGACCTCGATCTGGTGCGTCACCCAGTGCCGGACGAACTGGTCGATGCGCAGCGTGCGCGGCACGCCGTCGACCAGCGCGAGCATGTTCGCGCCGAACGTCTCCTGCAGCTGCGTGTGCTTGTACAGGTTGTTCAGGACGACCTTGGCGACGGCGTCCCGCTTCAGCACGATCACCAGGCGCTGGCCGGTCCGCCCGGAGGTCTCGTCGCGGACGTCGGCGATGCCGTCGAGCTTGCCGTCCTTGACGGACTCGGCGATCTTCAGCGCGAGGTTGTCCGGGTTGACCTGATAGGGGAGTTCGGTGACGACCAGGCAGGTGCGGCCCTGGATCTCCTCGACCTCGACGACGGCCCGCATCGTGATGGAGCCGCGGCCGGTGCGGTAGGCCTCCTCGATGCCCTTGCGGCCGACGATCAGGCCGGCGGTCGGGAAGTCGGGGCCCTTGATCCGCTCGATCAGCGCCTCGAGCAGCTCCTCGTCGGACGCGCCGTAGTTGTCCAGGAACCAGCGGACGCCCTCGGCGACCTCGCGCAGGTTGTGCGGCGGGATGTTGGTGGCCATCCCGACCGCGATGCCGGCGGACCCGTTGACCAGCAGGTTCGGGTACCGCGACGGCATGACGTCCGGCTCCTGGGAGCGGCCGTCGTAGTTCGGGGAGAAGTCGACGGTCTCCTTGTCGATGTCGCGCAGCAGCTCCATCGCCAGGGGCGCCATGCGGCACTCGGTGTACCGCATGGCCGCGGCCGGGTCGTTGCCGCGCGAACCGAAGTTGCCGTTGCCGTCGACCAGCGGGTACCGCATCGACCACGGCTGCGCCAGGCGGACCAGCGCGTCGTAGATGGCCGAGTCGCCGTGGGGGTGGTAGTTGCCCATGACGTCGCCGACGACGCGGGCGCACTTGAAGTAGCCGCGGTCGGGCCGGTAGCCGCCGTCGTACATCGCGTACAGGACGCGGCGGTGGACCGGCTTCAGCCCGTCGCGGACCTCGGGCAGCGCGCGCGCGACGATGACCGACATCGCGTAGTCGAGATAGCTCTTCTGCATCTCGACCTGGATGTCGACCGGTTCGATCCGCTCGCCGGGGTGTCCACCCTCTGTGGTCACGTCCGTCACTCTCAAGACCTCTTCTGCTAAGTGGGAACGAAGTACGACGCCCGATGGGAGCCCCGCCGCCGGTCAGGACGGGCCGGGGCCGCCGCACCTGTCAGATGTCGAGGAAGCGCACGTCCTTGGCGTTGCGCTGGATGAACTCCCGGCGGGGTTCGACCTCCTCGCCCATGAGCACGCTGAACAGCTCGTCGGCCTGGGCGGCGTCGTCGAGCTGCACCTGCAGCAGGACCCGGTTGTCGGGGTCCATCGTGGTGTCCCACAGCTCGTTGGCGTTCATCTCGCCGAGGCCCTTGAAGCGCTGCACCTGGTCGCGCGGGCGCGGGTCGCGCCGGCCGGCCGCGATCCCGGCCTCGATGACCGCGTCGCGCTCGGAGTCGGAGAAGGCGTAGTCGGCCTCGTTGCCGCGCGCGTCCCACTTGATCTTGTAGAGCGGGGGCTGCGACAGGTACACGTGGCCGGCCTCGATCAGCGGCTTCATGAACCGGAACAGCAGCGTCATCAGCAGCGTGTTGATGTGGTGGCCGTCGACGTCGGCGTCCGACATCAGGATGATCTTGTGGTACCGCAGCTTGCCGATGTCGAACTCGTCGTGCACCCCGGTGCCGAGCGCGGTGATGATCGCCTGGACCTCGTTGTTCTTGAGGATCTTGTCGATCCGCGCCTTCTCGACGTTCAGGATCTTGCCGCGGATCGGCAGGATCGCCTGGAAGTGCGGGTTGCGGCCGCCCTTGGCCGAGCCGCCCGCCGAGTCGCCCTCGACGATGTACAGCTCGGTCTTGGACGGGTCCGTCGACTGGCAGTCCGACAGCTTGCCGGGCAGCGACGTCGACTCCAGCAGGCTCTTGCGCCGGGTGAGGTCGCGCGCCTGCCGCGCCGCCACCCGCGCGCGCGCGGCCTGCGACGCCTTGTTGATGATCTCCTTGGCCTCGCCCGGGTTCTCCTCGAACCAGTCGCGCAGATGCTCGTTGCAGGCCCGCTGCACGAACGACTTCGCCTCGGTGTTGCCGAGCTTGGTCTTGGTCTGCCCCTCGAACTGCGGGTCGGCCAGCTTGATCGAGATGATCGCGGTGAGGCCCTCGCGGACGTCCTCACCGGTCAGGTTGTCGTCCTTGTCGCGCAGCAGCCCCTTGTCGCGGGCGTACCGGTTGACGATCGTCGTCAGCGCCGCGCGGAACCCCTCCTCGTGGGTGCCGCCCTCCGCCGTGTTGATCGTGTTCGCGAACGTGTGCACCGACTCGGCGTACGAGGAGTTCCACTGCATGGCGATCTCCACCGACATGCCCTCGGTGTCGTCGCCGAAGTAGATCACCGACTCGTGGACGGCGTCCTTGCGCGCGTTGATGTAGCGGACGAAGTCCTCGATGCCGCCCTCGTAGTGGTACTTCACCACGTTCGGCTCACCGTTGGAGTGGTCCGGGCGCTCGTCGCGAAGGGTGATCGACAGCCCGCGGTTCAGGAACGCCATCTCCTGCATGCGGCGCGACAGCGTCTCGAAGTTCCACTCGAGGGTCTCGAAGATGTCGCCGTCGGGCCAGAAGGTGATGCGGGTGCCCGTCTCGGCGGTCTCCTCGCCCTTCCGCAGCTCCGTCTCCGGACCCTGCCAGGTGTAGGACTGGCGCCACACGTGGCCGTCCACCCTGACCTCGGCCTCCAGCCGGGTGGACAGCGCGTTCACCACCGCCGAGCCGACGCCGTGCAGGCCGCCGGAGACGGCGTAGGACTTGCCGTCGAACTTGCCCCCCGCGTGCAGGGTCGTCAGCACGAGCTCGATCGCCGGCCGCTTCTCCACCGGGTGCTCGCCCACCGGGATGCCGCGGCCGTTGTCGACCACGCTGACGCCGCCGTCCGCGCGCAGGGTCACCACGATGTCGTCGGCGTAGCCCGCGAGGGCCTCGTCGACCGAGTTGTCCACGATCTCGTAGACCAGGTGGTGGAGGCCGCGCTCACCGGTGGACCCGATGTACATGCCCGGACGCTTGCGCACCGCTTCCAGGCCTTCAAGGACAGTGATCGAACTAGCGTCGTACGCCAAAGGAGATCCTCCTGCCGGGGATGGTGAGCCGCCCCGCGCCCAGGGGAGCGCGGTGTGCCCCGTACACACATGAGGGCGCCCTGGTGCTCCGTACGTGTTCGGTAGAGCTCTGGGCACCCCATGGCGGTGCAGCATCCTGAACCCGTCATCATTCTACCGGGTCACACGGCGAAAAGTGGCACTCCCGAGCGCTGTGTGCGCGTGTGGCGGCCGAGCGGGCCCGGAGATGCATCCCCCCCTAGCCCTGGGGGGGTTCTCTGGCCTACGGCGCGCTCGTTGCTGAACTCGTCACCAGGCTTCCCGAACAGATGTTCCCACCCGCCACCGACATCCCGTCACGCCGCGCGACCGCCTCCGAGGCACGCCGTCCCCGCCCGCCCCTTGTCACCCAGCTGAGCGCCGGGAGCGCCCCTCCGCGCGGCACTGCGCCCGGCATCAACCGCTGGACCGCTCCCTCGCGAGCGCTCGGCCGCCGGTTCAGCGGACCCGCCAGGCGCCGTTGCGGCGGGGGCCCGACGCCGGGCCGACCACCTTCACCCGGCGGACCGTCCCGTGCCCCAGTTCCTCGTTCAGCCGCCGTACCAGTGTCGACGACAGCAGCCGCAGCTGCGTCGCCCACGTCGTGGAGTCGGCGGCGACGGTCAGCTCGCCGTCCTCGAAGCGCTCCGGACGGGTGTGCTCGGCCAGCTCGGGACCGACGATGCCGGCCCAGTTCCCGAACACGCCGCCGACCGCCGCGCGCTGCTCCCACCCGCGCGAGGCCAGCAGGTCGCGGATCGCCGCGCCGAACGCCTGCGGGTCGCCGCCGCGGCTCGGATCCCGCACCCGGATGGGCTTCGCCGCGCCCTTGCGCTTCCCGCCCTGGCCGGGCAGGGTGCCGCGCTTCAGCGCGTCGGCCTTCGCCTGCGCGAGCGCCTCCCGCGCCAGCTCGATGCCCGACTTCGCCGGGACCCCGCCGGACTCCCCGGACTCGGCGGCGTCGGCGGCGTCGGCCTGCGGACCGGCGGCCTGTGGATCAGCGGCCGGCGGGCCGGCGGCCGGCGGGCCGTCCACAGCCTGGGGATCGCCGGCGCCGCCGGGATCCGGAGAATTCACCGGACCGGGGGAGTTGTGCACATCCTGTGGATCATTCGTCACCTGCGCGCCCCTTCCCGGTCAGTCCCGGACCACCCGGCCGTCGGAGACGGTATACGAACCGCCCGTCAGTTCCGCCGGGACGTCGGCGGGGACCGCCGCGGTGATCAGCACCTGCTCGGCCGGCACCACCATCTCCGCCAGCCGGCTCCGCCGCCCCACGTCCAGCTCGGCGAACACGTCGTCGAGGATCAGCACCGGGTCGTCGCCGTCCGCGCGGAGCAGGTCGAACGCCGCGAGCCGCAGCCCGAGCGCGAACGACCACGACTCGCCGTGGCTGGCGTAGCCGCGCGCGGGCAGCTCCCCCAGCCGCAGGACGAGCTCGTCGCGGTGCGGCCCGACCAGGCTCACCCCGCGCTCCAGCTCCTGCTTGCGCGCCTCGGCCACGCCCGCCAGCAGCTGCTCGGCCAGCCGTCCACGGTCTGTGGACAACTCCTCCGCCGCGAGGGAGCTCTTGTAGTGCAGATCGGCCGCGCCGCTGGACGGGGCGAGCGCCGCGTACGCGCGCGCCACGAGCGGGCGGAGCGCCTCCACCAGTTCGAGCCGCCCCGACAGCAGCTCCGCCCCGGTGCGCGCCAGATGCGAATCCCACACGTCGAGCGTCGCGAGCACCTCGGGGCCGGGGGACCGGCGATGCGCGGCGGCCGACTTCAACAGGGCGTTGCGCTGCTTGAGGACGCGGTCGTAGTCGGACCGGACCGCCGCGAACCGGGGGGCCCGCGCCGTCAGCAGCTCGTCCATGAACCGGCGGCGCTCCCCCGGGTCGCCCTTCACCAGCGCGAGGTCCTCCGGGGCGAACAGCACCGTCCGCAGCATCCCCAGGATCTCCCGCGGCCTGGGGACGGGGGACCGGTTCAGCCGCGCCCGGTTCGCCTTACCCGGGTTGATCTCGAGCTCGATCAGCGCTTTGCGGTCGTCCTTCACCACGCCCGCGCGCACGATCGCGCGCGGCGCGCCCTGCCGGACGAGCGGCGCGTCGGTCGCGGCGCGGTGGCTGCCGTGCGAGGCGACGTACCCGATCGCCTCGACCAGGTTCGTCTTGCCCTGCCCGTTCGGCCCCACGAACGCGGTCACGCCCGGCCCGAGCGCCACCTCGGCGGTGGCGTACGACCGGAAGTCCTGCAGCGAGAGGTGGGCGACGTGCACGAGACACGAGCGTAGAGCCTCCCGCGCACCGCCCACACACTCCGCGCGTTCTGTGGATAACTCCGGCCGCCGGCCCGGGCACCCGCCCCGGCGCCCGTCCACAGGGATCTCCGGCTCCCCGGGCGGCGAGGCCCGGGGAGCGGGTCAGACCTTCGGGGGGTTGACGTCGGCGCCGGGGGAGTCGGCGCCCTTGGCGGTCTCGATCGCGTGCCCGCCGAACTGGTTGCGCAGCGCCGCGACCACGCGCATCGCGGGGGAGTCGTCCTGCCGGGAGGAGAACCGGGCGAACAGCGAGGCGGTGATCGCCGGCAGCGGGACGGCGTGCTCCACCGCGGCCTGCACCGTCCAGCGGCCCTCGCCGGAGTCGTTGGCGTAGCCGCGCAGGTCGTCCAGCTCCGGGTCGTCGCTGAGCGCGCGGTTCAGCAGGTCCAGCAGCCAGGACCGGATGACCGTGCCCTCCTGCCAGCTGAGGAACGTCTCCGGCACCTTCGTGACGATGGGGCTGGCCTCGATCAGCTCGTAGCCCTCGCCGAAGGCCTGCATCATCGCGTACTCGATGCCGTTGTGGACCATCTTCACGTAGTGGCCGGCGCCGATCTCGCCGGAGTGCACGAAGCCGTAGTCGCCCTCCGGCTTCAGCGTCTCGAAGATCGGCATCAGCCGCTTCACGTTGTCCTCGTCGCCGCCGACCATGAGGGCGTAGCCGTTCTGCAGCCCCCACACGCCGCCGCTGACCCCGCAGTCGACGAAGCCGATGCCCTTGGCGGCCAGCTCCTCGCCGTGCTTCTGGTCGTCCACATAGTGTGAATTACCGCCGTCCACCACGAGGTCCCCCGCGTCGAGCACCTCCCCCAGCCTGTTGATGGTGTCCTGCGTCGGGCCGCCCGCGGGCACCATCACCCACACGGCGCGCGGCGGGGAGAGGCGTTCGACCAGCTCCTCGACCGAGCCGACGTCGCTGACGTCGGGGTTGCGGTCGTAGCCGACGATCGTGTGACCGCCGCGCCGCAGCCGCTCGGCCATGTTCGCGCCCATCTTGCCCAGGCCGATGATGCCCAGCTCCATGCTCACTTCTCCCCTGTGCGTAACTGCCGTGCCCGCCCGCGGAGGCTTCCCGCGGGCCGGTCGTCTCCCCCAGGTATGCCCCAGGACCGGTCTTTACCCAGACAACCGCACCGGCATGATCAGATAACGGTAGTTCGGGTTCTCACCGTCCTGCGGGGGCTTGCCGGTGAGCACCGCCGGCTTGGTCGGCGTGGTGAACGACAGCCGCGCGACGTCCGAGCCGATCGCCGACAGCCCGTCGAGCAGGAACCCGGGGTTGAAGGCGATGTCGATGTCCTCGCCCTCCAGCGTCGCCTCCAGGGCCTCCACGGCCTGCGCCTCGTCCCCCGTCCCCGCCTCCAGGACGACCTCTCCCTGGCTGAACGAGAGCCGCACGGGGGTGTTGCGCTCGGCGACCAGCGACACGCGCTTGACCGCCTCGATGAACTGCGCCGTCTGCACCTCGGCCAGGCCCGCGTACTCGCTCGGCAGCAGCGACCGGTACTTGACGAAGTCGCCGTCCAGCAGCCGGGACGTGGTGCGGCGGCCGCCGCCCTCGAAACCGATCATGCCCTCGCCCGCGCCGCCGGTCGCCGCCAGCGCGATCGACACCTCGGCGCCCGCCGTCAGCGACTTGGCGGTGTCGGCCAGCGTCTTCGCCGGGACGAGCGCCACCGCGGAGAAGTCCGGCCGCTCCGGCTTCCAGTGCAGCTCCCGGACGGCCAGCCGGTACCGGTCGGTGGACGCGAGGGTGACGGTCTCCCCCTCGATCTCCACACGCACACCGGTGAGCATGGGGATGGTGTCGTCCTTGCCCGCCGCGATCGCGACCTGCGCGACGGCGGCGGCGAACTCGTCGCTGCCGACCGCGCCGGCGGCCGGCGGCATCTCCGGCAGCGACGGGTAGTCCTCCACAGGCATGGTGAGGAGTGTGAACTTCGCGCTCCCGCAGCGGAGCATCACCTTCGCCCCGTCGGTCGTGACCTCCACAGGGTGGGGAGGAAGGCTGCGCGAGATCTCGGCGAGCAGCCGGCCGGACACCAGCGCCGTCCCCGCCTCCTCCACGTCGATCTCCGTGGAGACCTGGGCGGAGACCTCGTAGTCGAACGCCGACAGCTTCAGCCGGTCGTCGTTGCCTTCGCCTCCGGCGACGATGTGCATGCCCGCGAGGACCGGCACCGGGGGCCGGACCGGCAGCGTGCGCGCCGTCCAGGCCACGGCGTCGGCCAGGGCGTCTCTGTCGATGCGGAACTTCAAGGGGACCCGCCTCCTGCAGGTGTCGGACGAGGGTGTGGTGCTCGGGCCTCGGCGCGGGCGCTCGGGGCGCGTTGTCCCCAGGCCCTGATTTGAGTTGGATCTTTTCTTGAGTAGAGAAGTAGAGCAGTACCAGTAATAGGGGCCGTGGATAGTGTGGACAGACCGCGTTCCCGCAGGTGAGACCGCGTATCTCTGTCCACCGGGGCTGTGTGTGGGCGGTGGACGGCGCGGGCCGCGCTGGGGACGGCGATTCCGTCCCCACAGGTCGTCCTCACGTCATCCCCCGGTTGTCCACGAGTTTTCCGCAGGTTCTCCCGGGCCGTTCCGGCGCCCGGCCGTCGCGGCGGGGTCCGGGCGCGGTCGTCCCCAGGGCGTCCCCAGGGCTTCCCCAGCTTGTCCACGGGTTCGTCCCCATGATGCCGGGTGGCCGTCCCCAGGGCTTCCACAATCGGTCCACGAGTCGTCCCCATGTTGTCCGCAGGTTTTCCCCGGCCTTTCCGCCGGGATCCCCAGGGTTATCCCCAGGTTGTGCGTGTCGATCTTGGTTCGGGGCCGCCGCCGGCCGGTGTTCGACCGGGCGTTCGAACGGCCTGTGCACGAGGCTTTTGCACAGCTCGGGACGGGCCGGGACGGCCCGTCCGGGCCCGCTCGTCAGCGCTTGCGGGCCTGGTGCTTGATCCGTCCCGTCAGCTCGGTGACCTGGTTGTAGATCGCGCGGCGCTCGGCCATCAGCGACCGGATCTTGCGCTCGGCGTGCATGACCGTGGTGTGGTCGCGGCCCCCGAACTGCTGCCCGATCTTGGGCAGCGACAGGTCCGTCAGCTCCCGGCACAGGTACATCGCGATCTGCCGGGCCGTCACCAGCATCCGGGACCGCGACGGGCCGCACAGGTCCTCGATCGTCGTGCCGAAGTACTCGACCGTCTGCGCCATGATCATCGCCGCGGTGATCTCCGGGCCGGAGTCGTTGGGGATCAGGTCCTTCAGGACGATCTCCGCGAGCTTCATGTCGACCGACTGCCGGTTCAGGCTCGCGAACGCCGTCACCCGGATCAGCGCGCCCTCCAGCTCGCGGATGTTCGTCGCGATCTGCGAGGCGATGAACTCCAGCACGTCCGGCGGCGCGGCCAGGCCCTCCTGGCGGGCCTTCTTCTGCAGGATCGCGATCCGCGTCTCCAGCTCGGGCGGCTGGACGTCGGTCGTCAGGCCCCACTCGAACCGGTTGCGCAGCCGGTCCTCCAGCGTGACCAGCTCCTTGGGCGGCCGGTCGCTGGAGATCACGATCTGCTTGCTGGCGTTGTGCAGGGTGTTGAAGGTGTGGAAGAACTCCTCCTGCGTCTGCTCCTTGCCCTCGAGGAACTGGATGTCGTCGACGAGGAGGATGTCCACATCCCGGTAGCGGCGGCGGAACCCGTCGGCCTTGCCGTCGCGGATGGAGTTGATGAAGTCGTTCGTGAACTCCTCCGAGCTCACGTACCGGACGCGTGCGCCGTTGAACAGGCTCTGCGCGTAGTGGCCGATCGCGTGCAGCAGGTGCGTCTTGCCCAGCCCGGAGTCGCCGTAGATGAACAGCGGGTTGTAGGCCTTGGCCGGCTGCTCGGCGACGGCGACGGCCGCGGCGTGCGCGAACCGGTTGGACGAGCCGATGACGAACGTCTCGAAGGTGTACTTGGGGTTGAGGCGTGCGTGCTCGGACGCGCCGGCGCCCTGACCGCCACCGCCTTCGCGCGCGCCCCCGGGCCCGCCCGAGCCGGACGGTCCGGACGGACCGCCGGGCGCCGGGACCGGTCCACGTGCGTCGGACACCTCGTCCTCGCGGAAACCGCCCTCGCCCCGATACGGCTTCTCGTCGCCCCTATAGGGCTCTTCACCGCGGTACTGCTCGGAACCCGAATACTGCTCCGGCCCTGTGTACGACTGCTCCGCGCCGGGAAACGGGGACTCCGCCTTATAGGAGTCCTCGTCGTGCCCCAGCGGAGGCTCGCCCTTCCCGTGCTGGGCCTCCCGGCCCATCGGTTCGCCGCGGACGCCGGGACGCAGCGGGCCGAGCGTGCGGTCGTTGAGATGGGAAGGCGCGTGCGGAGGCCGTCCGGGAGGTTCGCCACCGAACCCCTCCGAGCCGAACCCTTCCGCCCCTCCGTAGCCCTCAGGGCCGCCGAACCCTTCTTGGGGGCGGCCGCGTCCTGGAAAATTCGGGACGTTTCCACGGTCATAGGAGGACGGTCCGCGCCCCCCCGGACCGGCCCCATACGCGGGGGGACGGGGAGCCGGTGGATAAGGGGCGCCGTGGTCATTGTCACGCTGCGGCCATCCACGGTCGTCGTCGCCCTGTGGATATCCACCGGGAAGGCCCGGCCTGTGGGTAACTTCGGACGGCGGCCGGTAACCCTGGTCGCCGTAGGGCTGCTCCGGGTAAGGACGGTCGGTGTATTCCGGGCGCTCGGAGTAAGGAGAGTCCCCGTACTGCTGCTTGTCCGGATAGGGCCGATCCCGGTCGCGATCCCGGTCGCGATCCCGGTCCCGGTCGCGGTCCTCAAGCGGCCGTTCGCCATAAGAAGAAGGCGCGGACTCGTGCATTCCCGGACCCGGAACCGGCGCCGACAGCGGCTCGCCCGAACCCGCGCGGGAACCGCCGCCGGGACCCGGCCCGGAACCGCCCGGCGGCTCCGGCTGGACGGTCACCGCGACCCGGATCTCCCTGCCCAGCTCATTGGAGAGCGCCTGGGTGATGAGGTTCCGCAGCCGCGTTTCCAGGGCGTCCTTGGCGAACTCGTTGGGCGCCGCCAGCAGGGCCGTCCCCTCCACCAGGGCCAGCGGGCGGACCATCGGCAGCCATGCGCGGTAACTCGGGGACAGATCGCTCTCAGACAGCGCGGTGAGGGTGCGGGCCCAGACCGATCCGAGATCCTGACCGTCCATGCGCAAGGTCCCCTCCCCACAACTCCGCCGAACGGAGTACCTGACCGTCCGGGTACCTGACCGCCCGGCTGTCCCACGAGTTGCGGCCCGCCTCGTTGGGCACGGCCGCGACGCGGAAGCCTTACTCTCTCACGAGTTGTCCACAGAGTTGTCCACATGCTGTGCATAGGCATGAGGCACCCTGTGCAAAACTCCGCCGCAGGGGTTCGGGAAAGGCGGGACGGGGCATCTCCGGCCGCGTCGGCGGCCGGGCGGGATGGTTCTCGAGTGGGGGGCGGGCGGAACACCGAACATCGCTCTCACGAGTCACGGAGCGTCGGCTTGCCCGGAGGAAGAACCCTAGCCCGTGCCGATCCGCACCCGCAACACGAACCGGGACCGCGCGGGATCGATACGGGTGCGCGGACGGTCCCGTCGAACGATCGGCTCTCATGGAACGTGCGGGGCCGTTGCGGCCGGGTGATCCGTTTGACCGGGCGGGGCGATTGCCCGTAACGTGCTGAGGTCGAGTCGCATCGACGGAGGTGACGCGTGCCCGCCGGTCGTCCGCCCGGACGGCACGGGTGGGCCCCCGCTGCGGGGGACCGAACGCGGGCCCTCGATGCGAGCTATCGCACCTTTTCTAGTCGAACCGACCGCAGCACTGGAGCCTCAAAGTGAGCAAGCGTACATTCCAGCCGAACAACCGCCGCCGCCACAAGAAGCACGGCTTCCGGCTGCGGATGCGCACGCGCGCCGGGCGCGCCGTCCTCTCCTCGCGGCGCGGCAAGGGCCGTGCCCGCGTCGCGGTCTGACCGTTCCTTCTCATGCTGCCGTCCGGGCACCGGATGCGGCGGCGGGACGACTTCTCGTTGGCCGTCCGGCGCGGTCGCCGCGCCGGACGGCCTAACGTCGTCGTCCACCTGCTACGCCCGGAGGAGGCCGACGAGGCCGCCGTTCCGGCGCTGGTCGGGTTCATCGTTGCGCGCAACGTCGGCAACGCCGTGACCCGCAACGCGGTGCGGCGCCGGCTGCGGCACCTCGCGCGCGGGCACGTGGACCGGCTTCCACCGGGTAGCCTGCTCGTAGTGCGCGCCAACCCCCGCGCGGGCGAGGCGCGCCCCGACGAACTGGCCGCGGATCTGGAGTCGGCGCTCGACCGGCTGCTGCGGCCCGCGTCCAAGGGGCGGAGATGAGGAACCGGCACGGGGAGCCGATCCCCGCACAGCGCCCGGCGACGACCCCAGGTCCGGTCGCCGCGGTGTTGATCCTTCTCGTCCGCGCCTACCGCCGCTTCTTGAGTCCCCTGCTCGGGCAGCAGTGCCGCTTCACCCCGTCCTGCAGCACCTACGGCCTGAAGGCCCTCCAGGTGCACGGGGCGGTGCGCGGCACCTGGCTGACGGTCCGCCGGATCGCGCGGTGCCACCCCTTCCACCCCGGCGGCTACGATCCGGTGCCGCCGAAGAAGACGCCCTCAGGCACGTCCGGGGCGGCCTCTTCGAACTCCGGCCGCAAGGAACGCGGCCCCGCCCTAGCAGAGCCCAAGGAGCTGCCCGGTGCTTGACTGGTTGTACGAGATCGTCTCTCAGCTCATCGTGTGGATCCACGCCGGGCTGAGCGTCGTCTTCCCCGAGGACAGCGGATGGGCCTGGGGCGGCTCGATCATCCTGCTGACCGTCCTGCTGAGGCTCGTCCTCGTTCCGCTGTTCGTGAAGCAGATCCATGCCTCACGGAAGATGCAGGAACTGAACCCGAAGGTTCAGGCGCTGCGCAAGAAGTACAAGAACGACAAGCAGCGGCTCAACCAGGAGGTCATGAAGCTCTACCAGGAGAACGGCGCGAACCCGCTGTCGGGCTGCCTTCCCCTGGTCGTGCAGATGCCGGTCTTCATCGGCCTGTTCCAGACCCTGAAGCGGATCTCGGACGCCAAGGAGGGCCACAGCGTCTTCGCGATGTCGGCCGACCTGGTGCACAGCGCCCAGAACGCCAACATCTTCGGCGCGCACATCCCGGACACGTTCCTGAACGCCTGGAGCGACAAGACCTGGAGCGCGATCGTCATCACCGGCATCGCGGTGGTGACCAGCTCCTGCACGACCTTCTTCACCGTCCGGGCCAGCATGAAGCGCCAGCCCGCCGCGGCGGCCGACGCCAACCCGATGATGCAGGCGCAGAAGATGATGGTCTTCCTCGCGCCCCTCTTCGGCCTCTTCGGGCTCGGCTTCCCGCTGGGCGTGCTCATGTACTGGGTGACGTCGAACTCCTGGACGCTCGCGCAGCAGCACTACATCTACAAGCGCTTCCCGCCGCCCGCCGACGCGACCGCCGACGCCGGCACCACCGCGGGCACCAAGACCGCCGGGTCCAAGCCGGCCGCGAAGACCGGTGCCAAGCCGGGCACGAAGCCGGGTGCGAAGGCGGCCGGCGGCAAGAACGGCCAGGCGGCGTCCGGGATCAAGGCCAAGCTCAAGAAGGAGCCGGAGCCGGCCCCCGAGCCCGAGGACACCAAGCCCAAGGTCGTCCGCAACCAGCCGACCCGCAAGTCCCGCAGCAAGCGGAGCGGCAGCCCGAAGCGCTAGTTTGGACCCCTGTCCTCGCCGAAGAAGGAGACCCCGTTGAGCCAGACCGACACCACCGAGGTCGACGTCCAGGCCCTCGAGCAGGAAGGCGAGATCGCCGCCGACTACATCGAGGGCCTGCTGGACATCGGTGACTACGACGGCGACATCGACATGGACGTCGAGGGCGAGCGCGCCGTCGTGGCCGTCGTCGGCGCCTCGTTGGACGAGCTGGTCGGCAAGCGCGGCGAGGTCCTGGAGGCGCTGCAGGAACTGACCCGGCTGGCCGTGCACCGCCAGACGGGCAACCGCACCCGCCTCATGCTCGACATCGGCGGCTACCGCGAGCGCCGCCGCGCCGAGCTGACCAAGCTCGGCACGGACGTCGCCGACGAGGTGAAGCAGAGCGGCGAGTCGAAGCCGCTCGCCCCGATGACCCCGTTCGAGCGCAAGATCGTCCACGACGCGGTGGCGGCGGCGGGCCTGCGCAGCGAGTCCGAGGGCGAGGAGCCCGAGCGCTACGTGGTCGTCTACCCGGCCTGACCCGCCGATCGCGCACCCGGCGCCTGGACTGGCGCCCGGCCGATGATCCACCGAACGGCCCCGGCACAAGCACGACGCCGGGGCCGTTCGCATGCCCGGCCTTAACGAGCGCCTTCCCTCAAACCGCGACGAGTAGGCGCCCGCGATGGTGAGGGCCGTGGGCGGACGAGGCGGGGCCCCGCGCCCTGACCGGCGCGGGGCCCCTGGGGACCCGGTGTGCACCGCCGCCCAAAGCACACCGGGTTGGTCTTTCTCGGACGTTCACGCTGCGGGCGCCGTTCAGGTCGCGGCGGTCGCGCCCGTCCGCCGTCGGCGGGACGTCCGGAGTCGCGTCAGCGTGTACGCCGTGCGGTTCCCGTCATCTGCGTCCGCGTGGAACGCGCCCGTACGCGCTCCGCTCGCGAGGCGCCGGGTCGCGGACAGGCTCGACCGGGTCGGGGACGACGGTCGGGGTGTTCTCCGTCGCAGGATCCTGCGCGATCGCCGGGTCCTGGGCGACCGCGGGGTCCTGTGCCGCGTGGCCGTGCGGCACGCCCTCGTCGGCGGGGTGCTCGACGACCCGCTCGACGCGCTCGGCGGGACGGCCCGCGGGCGGCGGGTCCTCGATGATGTGCTCCTCGCGCACCACGGTGCCCGGCTCGTCCCCGTAGGCGGGGTCCGCCCCGGCTATCCGGCCGGCGCGGCGCCGCGGGCGCGTGTAACTGAGGGTGAACGCCATGCTGATGGCCCCCACCAAGATCAGAATCCAGCCGACGAGGTGGATGTCGACGCCGGCGAGATCGACGCGGAGGGCGAACGCGAGGATCGCGCCGATGGCGATGAACGCGAGACTGACTCCGATTCCCATGTCTCGGAGCTCCTTCCAGGGGGGCGACACCGTCCCTCTACCCGGCGGACGCCGAATATGCGGACGGACATGTGGTTCTTGCCATACCGCAAGGAGTTCGCCGTTCCGGCCTGGGCGGGAGCGGTTTCGCGCCCCCGGAGACGAGGTGTTCCGGCCCGGGACGTTGCGCATGTACGCCGTCACGCTGTTTTGTGGAACGATTCGGATGGTGGGGATTGCACGCGAGGTTTTCGGGGAAGCGCTGCCGATCGCGGAACGCTATGCGGCGTTCCTCGCCGACGCGGGCGTCGAGCGCGGGCTGATCGGGCCGCGCGAGGCCGACCGGCTCTGGGAGCGGCACCTGATCAACTGTGCGGTGGTGGCGGAGGCGATCCCGGCGGACGCGCAGGTCGTGGACATCGGGTCCGGCGCCGGCCTCCCCGGGATCGTGCTCGCGATCGTCCGCCCCGACCTGCGCGTCACGCTGCTCGAACCGCTGCTGCGGCGCACCACCTTCCTCGACGAGTGCGTCGAGATGCTCGACCTGCGCAACGTCGAGGTCCGCCGGGGCCGCGCCGAGGAGGTCGCCAAGGAGTTCTCGGTGGACGTCGCGACGGCGCGCGCGGTCGCCCCGCTGGAGCGTCTCGCGAAGTGGGCGCTGCCGCTGCTGCGCCCGGGCGGCGAGCTGCTGGCGCTGAAAGGCGAGCGGGCCGCCGCGGAACTCGCCGAAGCCGAGCCCGTTCTGCAGCGATTCGGGGTGCGTACCACCGAACTGCTCCAAGTCGGGCGCGGTATGGTCGACCCGCCGACAACGCTTGTCCGTGTGGTCGCCGGCAGGCCGGCGGACCGCAGTGCGGCGGCCGGGCGACGACAACGCGCGCCCCGGCGCGCTGAAGGGTCGAGGAAGAGGTCTTCATGAGCACGGGACCAGGACTGGGCCGGCCTGACCGCGCCGACGAATCCCCCGACGAACGACCGCCCGGCCCGGGCGGGACCGGCGGAGCCGAGCCCGCGCGGGAGACCCCCGCGAGCCCGGCCGCGCAGGCCGACGAGGAGACGCGGGGGGACGCCGGCGCCGCGACGACGCCGGCGGCCGCGCCCTCCGGGCACGCAATGTGGGGTAACACGACGTCCGGTACCGCGGAGAACGTCGGCTATGTGCCGACCAGCGCCGGCACACAGCAGGCGGGCCCGCGCACCGGACCATCTCAGGGGGAGTCAGAACTCGTGCGCGAGGCGCTCAAGGACGCCAAGGTTTCACATGAAACAGCGGTCACCGCCCTCAAGGCGATGTCCGGCCGCAGGGAGCGCGAATGGCCGCGGCCCGACCACTGCCGCATCATCACCATCGCCAACCAGAAGGGCGGCGTCGGCAAGACCACCAGCTCGGTGAACCTCGCCGCCTCGCTCGCCATGCACGGCGCGCAGGTACTGGTGGTCGACCTCGACCCGCAGGGCAACGCGTCCACCGCGCTCGGCGTCGAGCACCACGCCGAGATCCCGTCCATCTACGACGTCCTGATCGAGGACATGGCCCTCGCCGACATCGTCGTCGCGGCCCCGGAGATCCCGAACCTGTACTGCGCGCCCGCGACGCTCAACCTCGCCGGCGCCGAGATCGAACTGGTCTCCAAGGTCGCCCGCGAGTCCCGGCTGCGCCGCGCGCTGGACGCCTACGACACCGACAAGTTCGACTACGTGCTGATCGACTGCCCGCCATCGCTCGGCCTGCTCACCGTCAACGCCCTCGTCGGCGGCGACGAGCTGCTCATCCCGATCCAGTGCGAGTACTACGCCCTCGAAGGGCTCGGGCAGCTCATCCGCACCGTCGACCTCGTCAAGGCGCACCTCAACCAGAAACTGTGGGTGTCGACCATCCTGCTCACCATGTACGACGCCCGGACGCGGCTCGCCGCGCAGGTCGCGGAGGACGTCCGCAGCCACTTCGGGGACGTCGTCCTCAACACGGTGATCCCCCGCAGCGTCCGCGTCTCCGAGGCGCCGAGCTACGGGCAGTCCGTCATGACGTACGACCCGGGTTCCAGCGGCGCCCTCGCCTACAGCGAGGCCGCCTCGGAAATGGCCCATGGAGGGGCGAGGAAGTGAGCCAGCAGCGACGCGGTCTGGGCAAGGGGCTCGGTGCCCTCATCCCCACCGCCCCGCCCCCGCCGCCGGCGGACGAGCCGGCCGGCGCGGGCGGAACCGGCGGCACGGGCGGGCCCGGCTTCCCCGGCGGCCCGAACGGCTCCGGCCAGGACGGCGCCGCGTCCCCGGACGCCCCGCTCGTCGCGGGGGCGCATTTCGCGGAGCTGCCCGTCAAGTCCATCACGCGCAACCCGCGCCAGCCGCGCGAGCACTTCGACGAGCAGGCGCTCGAAGAGCTGGCCGAGTCGATCGCCATCGTCGGGCTGCTGCAGCCCGTCGTCGTCCGCCGGGCGGAGTCCGGCGAGCACGACTACGAGCTGATCATGGGCGAGCGCCGGCTGCGCGCCTCGCAGATGGCCGGGCTGGACGTCATCCCCGCGATCGTCCGCGACACCGGCGACAACGATCTGCTCCGCGACGCCCTCATGGAGAACCTGCACCGCCAGCAGCTGAACCCGCTGGAGGAGGCGGCCGCGTACCAGCAGCTGCTGCAGGACTTCAACGCGACCCACGAGCAGCTCGCCGGACGCATCGGCCGCTCCCGCTCGCACATCACCAACACGCTCCGGCTGCTGAACCTGCCGCACGCCGTCCAGCTCCGGCTCGCCGCCGGCGTCATCTCCGCCGGACACGCCCGCGCGCTGCTCAGCCTCGACAGCCCCGAGGCGCAGGCGCACATGGCGAAGCGGATCGTGGAGGAGGGCCTCTCCGTCCGCGCGGTCGAGGAGATGATCGCGCTCCGCGAGGTGGAGGACGAGCCGAAGGCCGCCCGGCAGGGCCGCCGCAAGCAGCCGGTCGCCCCCGGGCTCCAGGAACTGGCCGACCGCCTGTCCGACCGCTACGAGACGAGGGTCCGCGTCGACATGGGCCGCAGCAAGGGCAAGATCGTGGTCGAGTTCGCCACCCTCGAGGACCTCGACCGCATCATCAAGTCGATGGCCCCCGACGAGGACGGCCCCGGCGAGCCGTAAGCCTCGACATCGCTACATCAGAGCGCCCCGGAAGACTTCCTTCCGGGGCGCTCCGCGTTTCCCGTCCATGTTTCTCGTGAAACATCGCCGCAGGCGGCACGCCTGGGGCTGGCTTCTGGAGTCCCGGGAACTCGATGAGGCTCGGGTGACCCTATGCAGGGTCTCCCGGGGCGACGAGGTGGACGCTCTCCCCTAACGAACGCGGCGCGGCCTTGCTGATTGAGAAGCGAGGGCGATGCAAGTCGGATGCCTCCCCCGTGGGTTCACCAGGCTGATGCCCGGCGGCGGGGTGGTCGCCACTCACCAGTCGCCCGGGAGTCGATGTTTCACGGGAAACATCGCTCCGCTGTGACCTCTGGACGGTCGGTGTGACGGAGATGGTCGCCTGCGGGCGATTGCGGGAGGCTTCGGCGTCACGACTTGGCGGAGGCTTGGGCGCTGCCGATGTTTCCCGTGAAACATCGGCCGTCTCGACGCCTCGATGTTTCACGGGAAACATCGAGGGGCGGGCGTCAGTCGAACTGGGCGACGATCAGGTCGCGGCAGACCTCGCCGAGGTCGAGGCCGGCGACGCTGACGGCGCGGGGGAGCAGGCTCGTCTCGGTCATGCCGGGCGCGACGTTCACTTCGAGGAAGTGGACCTCACCGTCAGCGTCGACGATGAGGTCGGTGCGGGAGAGGTCGCGGAGACCGAGGGCGCGATGGGCGGTGACGGCGGCGGCGGTGGCGCGCTCGGCGGCGTCGGCGGTGAGGCGGGCGGGCGTGACGAACTCGGTGTCGCCGGCGTCGTAGCGGGCGGTGTAGTCGTAGCGCCCGCCCGCCGCGACGATCTCGACGGCGGGCAGCGCCTGCGGCTGTCCGTGGCGCTCGATGACGCTGACGGCGATCTCGGTGCCCTCGACGTAGCGCTCGACGAGCGCGGCGTCGCCGTAGGCGAAGCAGCCGACCATCGCGGCGGACAGTTCCGAGGGTTCGCGGACGACGGACGCGCCGAGGGCGGAGCCGCCGCGGGTGGGCTTGACGAACAGCGGCAGGCCGAGGCCGCGGATGATCTGGTCGAGGACGGACGCGGCGCCGAGGTCGTGGAAGACCTCCTTGGGGAGGGCGACGGACTCGGGGGTGCGCAGCCCGGCGCGGCGCACCACGGACTTGGCGGTCGGCTTGTCCCAGGCGACGCGGCAGGAGTCCGGGCGGGCGCCGACGTAGCGGACGTCGAGGAGGTCGAGGACGTCGCGGATCGAGCCGTCCTCCCCCGCCGCGCCGTGCAGGACGGGGAACACCGCGTCCGGCGGGTCGTCGCCGAGGGAGTCCAGGAGGGTGGCGTCGGCGTCGCGCAGTTCGACGGGGATGTCGAGGGCGCGCAGCGCGTCGGTGACGCGGCGGCCCGAGCGCAGCGAGACCTCTCGCTCGTAGGACAGTCCCCCGGCGAGGACGACGACGTGCCCGAGTTCCACAGCAGGTGCCCTTCTGGCGTCCGGACTTGGAGCGGCGACGAAAAAACGCCGGCTCCCCAGCATGGGGGAGCCGGCGCGGTTACGCGAAACCGGGCGGTACCCGGGCGTTGCGGCCCCGCCGCGCGCCCGGGGCCCGTTCAGACGATGCCCGGGCCCGGGGTGTGCACACCGCCGGGGCCGTCGTGCTCGACTCCCCCGAAAGTGTCCCGCAGCCTGATCTCCTTCTCCACCACCGCGGCGAGGCGGCGGACGCCCTCGCGGATGCGGTCGGGCTCGGGGAAGCAGTAGGACAGCCGCATGTTGCGGCGGCCGCCGCCGTCGGCGTAGAAGCCGGTGCCGGCGACGTAGGCGACGCGGTCGGCGATCGCGCGGGGGGCCATCGCCTTGGCGTCCAGGCCCTCGGGGAGGGTGAGCCAGACGAAGAAGCCGCCGGCGGGGCGCGTCCAGGTGCAGCCGTCCGGCATGAGCTGCTCCAGCGCGTCGAGCATCGCGTCGCGGCGCTCGCGGTACAGCTCGCGGAAGTCCTTGATCTGCTCGCGCCACGGCTGCGTGGCGAGGTACTCGCGGACGGCGAGCTGGGAGAAGTTCGACGGGCACAGGATCGCGGACTCGGCGGCGAGCACGAGCTTGGCGCGGACGGCGTGCGGGGCGAGCACCCAGCCGACCCGCAGGCCGGACGCGATCGTCTTGGAGAACGAGCCGAGGTAGATGACGCGGTCGGGGTCGTCGGCGCGCAGCGCCCGCATGGGGTCGCCGTCGAAGCCGAGGAGGCCGTAGGGGTTGTCCTCGACGATCAGCACGTCGTATTCGGTGCAGATCTCCAGGATCTGGGCGCGGCGCGCGGTGGTGAGGGTGACGCCGGCGGGGTTCTGGAAGGTGGGGACGGTGTAGAGGAACTTGACGCGGCGGCCCTCGCGGCGGAGCCGGGCGAGGGTCTCGCGGAGCGCGGAGGGGATCAGGCCGCCCTCGTCGAGCGGGACGTGCACGACGTCGGCCTGGTAGGCGGCGAAGGTGCCGAGCGCGCCGACGTAGGAGGGCGCCTCGGCGAGGACGACGTCCCCGGGGTCGACGAAGATCTTGGTGATGAGGTCGAGGGCCTGCTGGGCGCCGACGGTGACGACGACGTCGTCCGCGGAGCCGTGCACGCCTTCGAGGGCCATCACCTCGCAGATGAGCTCGCGGAGCCCCTCGTCGCCCTGCGCGGAGCCGTACTGCAGCACCTCGGCGCCCTTGCCGGCGACGAGGTCGCCGATCATCGAGCCGACGGCGTCGAGGGGCAGCGCCGACACGTAGGGCGCGCCGCCCGCCAGCGAGACCACCTCGGGACGGGCGACCATCGCGAACAGAGCCCGGATCTCCGACGGCACCATCCCGGCGGCGCGGGCGGCGTAGCGGTCGCTGTAGGCATCGGTTCGCGAGTGCTGTTCCACGAGGCACCTCCGGGTGGGGCTGGCTTGACGCAAAGGTACGGCATCGGTTCCAGGGGGATCGGTCGAACCCCGCACCTGGCGCGCCGCCCGGCCGTTCGTCCCCCGTCCGATACGATGCCCGAGAACCCCGGTTTGTTGCCGGGGAGTTCCGCGCAAGTGGGCGATCCGTCCCGAAGGTCCCGGCCGTGCCGCGGGTCTTCGCCGGCGGACAGGATGCCAGCAGGGGGTGCCGGCCCGGTGTCGCGTCGTCTCGTCAACATCACGCTGGACAATCTGGACGATCTCCCGCACCGCTGTCGCGGCTGCGTGTTCTGGGAGCTGGATCCGGTCAGCCGCGACCGGGCGCGGGCGAGCGGCGACGCGGGGCTGGAGAAGGAGGCGTGGATCTCCTCCACGCTGCTGGAGTGGGGCTCCTGCGGCAAGATCGCGTACGTGGACGACGTGCCGGCGGGGTTCGTGATGTTCGCGCCGCCGCTGTACGTCCCGCGTTCGGTGGCGTTCCCGACGAGCCCGGTGAGCGCGGACGCGGTGCTGCTGATGACGGCGCACATCCTGGCGGAGTTCACGGGCGGCGGGCTCGGCCGGATGCTCGTCCAGGGCGTCGCCAAGGACCTGACGCGCCGCTCCGTGAAGGCGATCGAGGCGTTCGGCGACCTGAAGGGCGAGGACGGCGGCTGCATGGTGCCGGCCGACTACCTGCTGTCGGTCGGGTTCAAGACCGTCCGCCCGCATCACCGGTACCCGCGGCTGCGGCTGGAGTTGAAGTCCGCCCTGTCGTGGCGTGAGGACGTCGAGGTCGCCCTCGAACGGCTGCTGGGGTCCATGACCCCGGAGGGTGCGCTCCGGCCCGCCTGAGGGCCGTTCAGGGCTTCCCGGCCGGGGGCGCGCGGGAACGCGCGGCCTGGATCGGCCACAGGCGGCCGTCCCGACCCGAACCGGCGGGCCCGCTCCGCGGTCTAACCTCAGGCCAGACCGGCCACGCGGAACGTCCCCGGGAGCGGAGATGCAGCCCATCGGTCCCCTGGGGGAGCGCGACCCGCGCCGGCTCGGCGGCTACGAGATCCTGGGCCGGCTCGGCGCCGGCGGCCAGGGCGTCGTCTACCAGGGCCGGTCCGGCGACGGCACGCTCGTCGCGATCAAGGTCCTGCACGACGGGCTGGTCTCCGGAGCGGAGGACCGCGGCGCGCTGGCGAGGGAGTTAGAGGTCGCCCGGCGGGTCGCGGCGTTCTGCACCGCCCAGATCATCGCCGCCGACCTGGGCTCCGACCGGCCGTACGTGGTGAGCGAGTACGTCGACGGGCCGTCCCTGCAGCAGATCGTGCGGTCGGACGGCCCCCGGACGGGCAACGCGCTGCACCGGCTGTCCGTCGCGACCGCGACCGCGCTGGTGGCCATCCACGAGGCGGGCATCGTGCACCGCGACTTCAAGCCCGCCAACGTCCTCGTCGGGCCGGACGGGCCGCGGGTCATCGACTTCGGGATCGCCCGCATCGTCGAGTCGAGCACGACCGTCTCGGGCGGCCTGATCGGCACCCCGGCCTACATGTCCCCCGAGCAGGCGGCGGGCGGGCGGGCCGGGCCGGAGACCGACGTCTTCGCGTGGGGCGGCGTGATGGGCCTACGCCGCGCTCGGGCGGCCGCCGTTCGGCAGCGGCCCGGTGCCCGCGGTGATCGCGCGCATCGCCCACGCGGACCCGGATCTCGGTGCTCTCCAGGGGCCGATGCGCGACCTGATCCTGGCCTGCCTCGACAAGGATCCGGCACGCAGGCCCAGCGCGCACGCCGTGCTGATGCGGCTCATCGCCGCACCGCGGCCTCCGACGCCGCGGAACGCCGTACCCCAGCGTCCGTCACCGCGAGGTGAGGAACCGCGCATCGCGACGCCCGCCGCGGAAGGGCCGCCCACGGAGGCGGTGGGACCGGCTGAGGAGACCGCCACGCCGTCCGGACGATCCGCCCCGGGCCGCCGGGCCTGGTGGCCGTTCGCGCTGGCCGGTGTCCTCGTGGTGGCGTTCCTGGTGAACGTGGCCATCGCGGGGCTGCACACTCTCCGCAGCGGGTACTACGTCGGCGAGGAGGGCGGCAAGGTCGTCCTGTACCGGGGGACGTCGGAGAAGGTGCCGGGCGTCGACCTGTCCCGCAAGGCGAAGGACCAGCCCAGCCCGCCGATCGCGGTCGAGGACCTGCCGGAGGCCTTGGGGCGGCAGGTGCACGACACCTATTCCGTGAGCGGGCCGTCGGCTCTGGCGGACCTGCGGCAGAGGGTCTGCAAGTACGCCCTGCTCGCGGAGGACGGCAAGGTGGTGGTGGTCAGGGGCGCGGGGCAGCGCGATTGCCGGCAGACGAGGATCGAGAACAGCGCCATCGCCGTAGCCGATCTGCCCGCTCCCCAGGCGGAGGCGGTACGGCAGGGAAACCTTCTCTTCGCCGGAAGGGCCGACGCCGACCGGAAGCTGGCGGAGCTGGGCAGGTGCGCCACCGCCTCGGGCTGCCCCGCCTCCTGACGGCGTGCGGCCCGGGACCGTGGTGGTCCCGGGCCGCAGGGGCCGCGCCCGCCGCGAGCGGACGGCGCCGGTCAGAGGAACTCGGCGAGGTCGCGCAGCAGCGCGGCCTTCGGCTTGGCGCCCATGATCTGCTTGACGACCTC
Organism: Actinomadura sp. NTSP31; assembly: GCF_041951385.1. Classification (NCBI taxonomy): domain Bacteria; kingdom Bacillati; phylum Actinomycetota; class Actinomycetes; order Streptosporangiales; family Thermomonosporaceae; genus Actinomadura; species Actinomadura sp. NTSP31. Next base: position 130,466 of record NZ_JBGNUT010000021.1, read on the forward strand.
GCCGCCGGAGTACACGTTCATCGTCGGGATCTGCAGCACGCCGTACTCGGCCGGCACCTTCGGGTTCTCGTCGATGTTCAGCTTGACGATCTCGAGCTTGTCGCCGTGCGCCGCGGAGATCTCCTCCAGGATCGGCGCCACCATCCGGCACGGGCCGCACCACTCGGCCCAGAAGTCGACCAGGACGGGCTTGTCGCTGGCCAGGACCTCTGTCGCGAAGTCGGCGTCGGTCACGGCTTTCATGGTGTCTCCTTCGGTCAGGCGGCCCGGTGCGGGTCGAGGCACCGGACGGGCGTGCTGGTCAGGCCTGCGGGACGGTCTCCGCGGCGTGCCGGTCCTGCAGCCACCGCTCGGCGTCGATGGCCGCCGAGCAGCCGCTGCCGGCAGCGGTGATGGCTTGACGGTAGATGTGGTCGACCACGTCGCCACAGGCGAACACGCCGGGAATCTTCGTCCGCGTGGTCGGGGCGTCCACCAGCAGGTAGCCGTCGGCGTCGGTCTCCAGCTGGCCGGTGAACAGCTCGCTGCGCGGGTCGTGGCCGATGGCGATGAACAGGCCGGTGATCTCCAGCGGGGACTGCTCGCCGGTCTTGAGGTTGCGGACCTGGACGCCGGTGACGCGGTCCTCGCCGTCGATCTTGACGACCTCGCTGTCCCAGAGGAAGCGGATCTTGTCGTTGGCGAACGCCCGGTCCTGCATGATCTTGGAGGCGCGCAGCTCGTCGCGGCGGTGGATCACGGTGACGGAGCGGGCGAACTTGGTCAGGAAGATCGCCTCCTCCATCGCGGTGTCGCCGCCGCCGACGACGGCGATGTCCTGCTCGCGGAAGAAGAAGCCGTCACAGGTCGCGCACCAGGAGACGCCGCGCCCCGACAGCCGCTTCTCGTCCGGCAGGCCGAGCTCGCGGTAGCCGGAGCCGGTCGCGACGATGACCGTCTTGGCCAGGTAGGTCTCGTCGCCGACCCTGACGACCTTGGGGTCGGCGGCCAGGTCGACCTCGGTGACGTCGTCGGTGATCAGCTCGGCGCCGAACCGCTCGGCCTGCTTGCGCAGGTTGTCCATGAGGTCGGGGCCCATGACGCCGTCGGGGAAGCCGGGGAAGTTCTCCACGTCGGTGGTGTTCATCAGCGCGCCGCCCGCGGTCACCGAACCCTCGAACAGCAGCGGCTTCAGGTCGCCGCGGGCCGCGTAGACCGCGGCCGTGTAGCCCGCGGGGCCCGACCCGATGATGATGACGTTACGGACGTCGCTCACTGTTGTGCGCCTCTCCTCTTGGCCTTCGGTCGCCTCACCGCGCGGCCTTGCCAGTCGCGTCAACCGATACTAGGGCCAGGGGATTCCCGGTACGCGCCGCCGCCCCCGTGACCTGCGCCGCGGTAGGGCCCCCGGCCCGTCCGGCCACCGCCGTAGGGTGGTGCCCATGGCACGCATTCTGCTTCTCCACTCGATGCTCGGGCTGCGTCCGGCCGTGCACCAGGCGGCGGACCGCCTGCGCGGCGCGGGGCACGAGGTCACCGTCCCGGACCTGTACGGCGGCCGGGTCGTCGACACGCCCGAGGAGGGCGTCGAGATCAAGGAGGAGATCGGCCGGGACGCGCTGCTGCGGCGGGCGGTCGCGGCGGCGGCGCCGCTCACCGACCAGGGCGGCCTGGTGTACGCGGGCTTCTCGCTCGGGGCGGCGATCGCGCAGAACCTGGCGCTCGGCGACGAGAAGGCCGGCGGGCTGCTGCTGATGCACGGGACGTCCGACCTGGCCGACGACGCGTCCACCGAGATCCCCGTGCAGCTGCACGTCGCCGACCCCGACACCTACGAGCCGGTCGACTGGCTGAACGCCTGGTACCTGCGGATGCGCAAGGCGGGCGCCGACGTGGAGGTCTTCCGATACCGCGGCGCCGGGCACCTGTTCACCGACCCGGACCTGCCCGACCACGACCCGGAGGCCGCCGAACGGGCCTGGGCGATCGCCCTCGACTTCCTGGCGTCGCTGTAGCCGGCCGTCCGGATCCCCGGCCGCCGGGCGGACTGAATGTCGGTGGCGGCGAGCATAATCCGGCCATGGCTTACGACCACGATCTCGCCGATCTCATCCGCGAACTGATCGCGGGCGAGGAACGCGTCACCGAGCAGCCGATGTTCGGCGGGCTGGCCTTCCTCATCGGGGGGAACATGTCGGTCGCCGCGAGCCGGCAGGGCGGCCTGCTCGTCCGGGTGGACCCGGCCGAGGCCGAGGCGCTGGCCGACGGCGAGCGGGTGCGGCCGATGGTGATGGGCGGGCGGGAGATGCGCGGGTGGCTGCACGTCGACGCCGACGCCGACGGCCCGCCCGACGAGATCGAACGGTGGGTGTCGCGCGGCGTCTCCTACGCGCGGTCGCTGCCGGCCAAGTCCGGGCGCCGCTGAGTTCCGCCGGCGCCCGGCTCCCGCCCGGAGAACGGGACCAGGCGGGACCAGAGGGGAGCGGGCCGGTCTAGGCGGGTTCGTGTTCGAGGACGTGGGCGTCCTGCGCGCTGCAGTCGGGGCCGACGACCCAGACGTCCCAGCTGCCGCTCCTGGCACCGGGAAGCGCTATCACGGTCGCGTCCCGCCCGTCGTAGGTGGCCTGGTCGACGAGCGCGGGCGTGCGGCCCCGGGTGACGCCGGTGACGCAGCCGGACATCAGCTCGGTGGGCGGGGAGCCCTGGAGCCGCAGCTCCTGGCCCTTCCCGAGCAGCCGGTCGATCTGGCCGCCGAGCCGCCCGGCCCGGTAGGCGGTGCCGCTGCGGGTGACCTTGAAGGACGCCGCGCTCAGCGCGGACTGCGACGGTGCGACCGCGTTCGGCGCCGAGCCGCCGGCCTCGTGCCGCTTCTCGTTGTCCTGTGCCGGCGCCGAGGCCCGGCCGGCGGTGCCGTCCGAGCCGTTCAGTGCGATCTTGCCGACCGCCGCTCCGCCGCCGAGCACGACGACCGCCGCCGCCGCGGCCGACAGTATCCGCCAATGCCGCCTTCCGCGCCGCTGCTCCATGCTCACCACGGTGGCGTTGTGCATCGACTCCGCCGCGATGGCGGTGTCGATGCGCTCGGCCAGCTCGGCGGGCATGGACGGGACGGGTGCCTCCGCCAGGATCCGGGAGACGTCCGCGAGGTCGGCGGAGCGGTCCCGGCATTCGGCGCAGGATTCGAGGTGCGCGTTGACGGAGGCGGCCTGATCGCCTTCGAGCAGTCCTTCGGCCAGATCGGCCAGGACGTCGTAGTCAAGATGTGCGGGGTTCACTTGGGCATGCCACCTCCTTCCACACCTCCGACGTTTTTGGGGTCGCGTCGGTTCCGGTGGTGGGTCAGAAGGGGGGCGAGCCGCGCGCGGCCCCGCGCGCACCGGCTCTTGATCGTCCCGGGCGGGACCTCCATCACCTCGGCGGCGTCGTCGACGGAGTAGCCCATCATGTCGACCAGCACGAGCGCGGCGCGCTGCTCGAACGGCAGCTGCTCCAGCGCGGTGCGGACGTCCAGCGACACCCCGTGCGCGTCGGTCGGGTCGGGCATCTTCGGCGCGACGGCGTCGAACGTCGCGTCGTCGCCCATCGGGGTGGCCGGGCGGACGGACTTGCGGCGGATCCGGTCGAGGCAGGCGTTCACCACGATCCGGTGCAGCCAGGTGGTGACGGCGGCGTCGCCGCGGAACCGGCCGGCGGCGCGGAACGCCGACAGGCACGCGTCCTGAAGGGCGTCGGAGGCCTCCTCAGGGTCGCCGAGGGTGCGCAGCGCGACCGCCCACATCCGGTCCCGGTGCCGGTGCACCAGCTCGGCGAAGGCGTGCGGGTCGCCCTGGGCGTGCCGGGCGAGGAGCTCCTTGTCGGGGACCTCGTCGACGCGACGCATGCTCACCGACGTCATGAGCGACCGCTTTCTCGTACGGGCCGCCCTGCCGGTGCCGGGCGGCTGCGACCGGTTGCGGCTGCTCGGGTGGTCACCACGGTTTCCTGGGGGCGAGGGGACAGGGATGCTCACAGGCACGATACAGACAACCGGCAGCTCACGTCACAGGTCGCGACGGTCCGGACCGCCCCCGGACACGGCCGGAGGGCGGTCCACCGCGACCCGGTCAGCCGGCCGTCCCGCTGACGGAGATGCCGTTGAGCCTGCCCTGGTTGCCGGCGGGCAGCTTGGTGAACCAGACCAGCACGTACTGCCCCTGCACCGCCGGGTTCGCCGCGAAGGTCAGCTCGCCGCGGTCGCAGGACTGCTCGCCGATCGCCTTCAGGCCGCCCGGGCCGCGAGAGGAACCGACCCTGACCTGCAGGGTTCCGCCGGTGGCCGGGCAGTCGACCTTGACGGTCGACACCTTGGCCGGCGTGCTCAGGGTCAGCGTGACGCCGAGGCCGGTGAGGAAGTTGCCGAAGCGCTCGGACGTGTAGGTCTGCGTCTCCCACACCGTGCCGGGATCGCCGTCGATGACCGCCGCGGGGTTCTTCCTGCTGGTCCCGTCGGGGTGCTGGTCGGCCGGCTTCTGGGTGGCCGAGGCGTCCTGGACCTTCAGCTTCACGGTGGCGGGCTTGGGCGGCGGGGTCTTCTGGCCCTGGTCGGTCTTCTTGCCCGCGGCGCCCTTGTCGCCGTCGGAGCCGCCGCCGGACAGCGCCCAGGCGCCGAGGCCGACGATGACGGTGAGCGCCGCGGCGGCGACGCCGAGCAGGGCCCGGTTGGCGGGCTTGCGGGCGTGCGACGCGACGGTCGTGGCGTTGGAAGGAGGCGCCGGCGGAGGCGTGTCGTACCGGCCGCGCGGCGGCGGGACCTGCCCGGACTGCGCGGGCTGCGGCTGCGGCTGGGCCCTGCGCGCGCGCCGGCCCTGCGCCGGGCGGGGCGGCTCCTGGACGGGCGGGTGCTGCTGCGTCGCCGCGGCCGCCGGGGGCGCCGCGGGAGGCTTGGGCGCCGGACGCGGCGACGGCGCGGCGCCGCCGAGGCCCGCGAACAGCGGCAGCGGGGTGCGCGGCACGCCGCGCAGCGCCTTGGCCAGCTCGCCGGGCTCGGTGAGCGGCTCGCCGGCGCCGATGCCGAGGCAGCGGCAGACGATCGCGTCGACCGCGTGCGAGATCCCGGCCTGCACCTGGCGGGGCGCGTGCGGGACGCCGTCGGCGGCCGGCGCGGCGGGCAGGTCGGACGCGGCCTCGTCGCCGGGCCAGTGCGCGGTGAGCGCCGCGTACAGCATCCGGCCGAGGCCGCGGACGTCCTCGGCGGCGGGGTCGTCGGAGTAGCGGTCGCGCAGGACCGCGTCGGTGGCGACGCCGAGCAGCTTGACGGTGCCGCCGGTCGTCCAGACGAGGTCGCGGGGGGACAGGCACAGGTGCGCGAGCCCGGCCGCGTGCGCGGCGGCGACCGCCTCGGCGGCCTCGTACAGCAGGGTCGCGGCCCGGCCCGGCTCCAGCGGGGCCTTGGCGAGCATCTGCTCCAGCGTCTCGCCCGCGACCCACTCGCTCACGACGTAGGCGCTCTCGCCGCTGTCGTCGGCGTCGAAGACCTGGGTGACGCGGGGGTCGGTGAGGCGGCTGGCGGCGCGGGCCGAGGTGACGGCCTCGCCGACGCGCGGGAACTCGGGGTCGAAGGTGCGGACGGCGACGGCCCTGGCCAGGATCTCGTCGATGGCCTTCCAGAGCGAGGACCCGCCGGAGTCGCTGATGCGCTCCTCGAGCCGGTAGCGGCCGGCGAGACGCGTGCCGGGTTCGATCACTGACGTGCTCACGGCAACGTCCTGCGCAGGTCGTCAGATCCCATGTTCGTGGCGTGGCAGCTTACGCCTCCGACCCTCCTCTTTGCGTTCCCCAGGGTGTCAGCCCGCAAGCCGTAGTCCCCCACATGGTAGTGGTTCGAACACGGGAATGGCGGCGTGATCCGGGCGCGTCCCCCTCACTTTGCCACGACTTACCGGTGACCGCCCGGCAACCTGCGCGCGAAGGTGCCGATCATCTGCTGCACTTCGTCGACGCGCAGCAGCTTCGCGAACACCAGGTACAGCAGCCCGCCGCCGCCCGCGCCCACGATCAGCGTGGCCAGCGCGGGGATCATGGTGTCGACGCCGATCGCGGCGTCGGCCACGGCGTGCGCCGCGTAGGCGAACCCGATCAGCGGCCAGATCGCGATCAGCAGCTTGAGGAGCCCGCCGACGATGCGGCGGCCGTCGATGCCGCCGAGCTTGCGGCGCAGCACCAGCCAGCACACCAGCGTGCCGACGATGTTGGTGACCGCGTACCCGCCGGCGATGCCGACCACGATCCACTTCACGCTGAGGACGTTGTACGCGGCGAACGCCATGACGATGTTGGACGTGACGGACACGACACCGATCAGCGCGGGCGTGCGGGTGTCGCCGAAGGAGTAGAAGACCCGCAGCATCAGCTGGTAGATCGAGAACGGCACCAGCGCGATCGCGAACATCTGCATCACCCGGGCGATCACCAGCGCGTCGGCGGCCGAGGTGTTGCCGTGCGCGAACAGCACCGTGGTGATCTCGGGGCCGAGCACCAGCATCAGCGCCGCCGCCGGCATGATGATCACCGAGGAGAGGCGCAGCCCGCTGGAGAACGCCGACCGCACGTCGGCGATCTTGCCCTCGGCGGCGAATCGGCTCATCCGGGGCAGCAGCGCGGTGATCACCGAGACGCCGACGATCGCGTACGGCAGCTGGAACAGCTGGTAGGCGTTGAAGTACGGGGTGTACCCGTAGCCGTCGCCGAGGCCCTTGGAGTGGCCGAGGTCGCCGGCCCGGTTGGCGAGGGCCGTGACGACGGCGAGGCCGACCTGGGTCGCGACGACGTACAGCAGCGTCCATCCGGCCATCCGGCCGACCTGCCCGATCTCGCCGCGCTTGAAGTCCAGCCGGGGCCGCCACCGGAACCCGGCGCGGCGCAGCGAGGGCCACAGTGCGACCGTCTGCAGGACGATGCCGCCGGTGGTGCCGGCCGCCAGCACCATGAACTGGGCGTCGGAGATGCTGGACGGGTCGACCTTCCCCGACGACATCGCCAGGAACGCGCCGCCGACCGCGATCACCACGAGGTTGTTCAGGATCGGCGCCCACATCGGGGCGGCGAAGCTGTTGCGGGTGTTGAGGATGGCGCCGGCGAACGCGCCGACGCCGTAGAAGAAGATCTGCGGCAGGAAGAACTCGGCGAACAGGATCGCGATGTGCCGCTGGTCGCCGGTGTAGCTGCCGGCCAGCACGTCGATGAACAGCGGCGCGGCGAGCACGGCGACGACGGTCAGCACGGCGAGGCCGAGCACCGCCAGCGTGAACACCCGCTGCTCGTACTGCTCGCCGTAGGCGCGGTCGCGTTCCTTCGCGCGCACCAGCAGCGGGACGATGACGCTGGTCAGGATGCCGCCGAGGAGCAGGTCGTAGATCTGGTTCGGGATCGTGTTGGCGGTGTTGTAGGCGTTGGCGAGCAGGCCGGTGCCGAGCGCGGCGACGATGACGGCGGTGCGCAGGAACCCGGTGACGCGGGAGACCAGGGTGCCGATCGCCATGATCGCCCCGGACCGCAGGACGCCGCCGGCCGCGGCCTTGCCGCCGTCCGGGCCGCCGGGGCCCCCGCCCGCGGGGGGCGCGATGTCGACGACGGTCTCGCCCGGGGCGCCGGCCCCGCCGGGAAGCGGCAGGTCAATCGCCGTCGGGGCGGCGATGTTCGGGTTCGGGTAGCCCGCCGGGCTCGCGGGCACCGGACGGCCCTGCGGGTGCTGCGGGGCCGGGGGCCGCTGAGGGGGCGCCTGGCGCGGGTCTTGGCGGGGGTCCTGCGGGGGCCGCCGGCCCGGAGGCGGGTAGCCCTGGTTCGGCGACCGGCCCGGCTGCTCCGGGTAGCCCTGCGGTGCCGGATAGCCCTGCGGTGGACGTCCCTGCGGGGGAGGGCCCTGCGGGGGACGTCCCTGGGGCGAACGGCGCTGCGGGGGAGGTCCCTGCGGAGGGCGTCCCTGTGGCGGTGGGCCCTGCGGAGGAGGCGCCTGGGGCGGCCGGCCTTGCGGCGGAGGCCCCTGCGGGGGAGGCGCCTGGGGCGGCGGTCCCTGGGGCGGCGGAGGCCCCTGCGGAGGGCGGCCCTGCGGGCGGTAGCCCGGACCCTGGGAACCCGGACCCTGGGAACCCGGACCCTGGGAACCCGGGGCCGGGGAACCCGTTCCCCGGTTCTCCGGTCGCTGCTGGTCCCATTCCGGTCGACCCGTCACCGGCTGCCTCCGCTTTCCGGCGGCGCCTTGCTCTGATGGCCCGCACTCCGACGCCCACGAAGAGTACGGCAAGTCCGCCACCGGTGATGAGCAGGGAGAGCCGCCCGTACCCCGTGGTGCGGACGGTGATGGCGTCGCTGCTGAAGATCCTGCCCGATCCCGCGTCCCGCAACTCCAGCCGGACGTCGAAGTTGCCGTTCCCGGACGCCTGCGCGGCGACCCAGCGCTGCTCCTGCTCCCCCGGCTGCAGCTCGATGATCGCCTCCTTCTGGTCGAGGGGGCGCAGCTGGAGCTTGGCGGTGTTCACCGAGATCGGGACGAGCCGGAGTCTGATCGTCTGGCCGTGCAGCGTGTTGCGGACGGTCACCGGGAACCTGCCGGAGCTGCCCGCGAGGTTCGTCCGCTTGCTCTGGGTGGTGACGATGTGGACCTGCGCCATCTCGTGGTCCAGCTCGTCCGACAGCTCGAGCCTGGCGTGCCGCGCGCGGGTCTGGCTGGTCCGCCAGGCCGCCGACTGCACGCGCAGCAGGGCGCGCTCGTAGGAGATGCCGATCGGCGCCACCATGATCGACCGGAACCGGGCGGCGCGGCGGCCGATGTCCGCGACCGCTTCCAGGTAGGCGCCGCCGAGCTCGTACTTCTGGTAGTCGTCGTTGTAGGCGCGCAGCTCGCGGCTCTGCGGATGCATCGACTCGATCTTGCCGAGCGGGGTCTCGCTCAGCCACGTCGCGCCCCTGGTGTAGTTCAGCAGGTCCGCGGCGAGGCCGGGGGCGGGGTTCCACTGCCGGTCGGGGGCGATGACGAGGGTGCGCTGGACGTTGGGCGCCTCGCCGGCGATCACCGCGGTCTCGGCGAGGAACCGCTGCTCGGTCAGCACCTTGCCGCCCGCGGACCGGGAGTTGGCGCTGACGATGTCGTTCAGCGCCGAGTCGTAGACCAGCGCCTTGTGCGTGCCCTGGTGGACGGTCTGGATCGCGGTGGTGGCGTTCGCCGGGCCGCCCTGCGGCGGGTCCCCGAACTGGAGGTCGCTCATCAGGAACGACCCGCCGTCCTTCAGGCCGTACCTGGCGAGCGCGTCGAGCGTGTCGGGACCGGCGACGCCGTACGGCGGCCACGCGTAGTGCTTGTCCGGTGCGCGCCCGAGGGCCTTCTGGGCGACGGCACTGGTGTTGAGCTGGTCGTAGGCGGTGCGGATCGTGCCGGTCATCTTGTAGCGGGCGAGCGCCACGGCGTCGGGGTCGGCGTACGGGAGGGTGGAGTACGGGTCGCCCTTCGTTGCGTTCCGCAGGGCGTTCAGCCAGGCGGACGCGGCGGTGCTCTTCTTCACGGTCTTGCTGGCCGTCTTCGCGCCCGGGGTGAGGACGCGGTAGTCGTGCGTCGCGATCTGCTGGACGTCGTCGAGCAGCGCGGGGTCGATCGCCCAGGTGACGGGCGTCTTGGGGTTCGCGGCGGCCGCGGCGACGAGGTCGTTCAGCCGGCCGGTGCCCGACAGCTCCTGGGACAGCCGGTCGTCGAGGAAGACCGAGTCGCTCGTGCGGTGCTGCTGGTCGGCGAGCGGCAGCACCCAGCCGACCGCGACGGGCTTGAACTGCGTCCGCTTCGGCATGAAGGTCACGAACGTGGTGACGCCGCCGACGACCTGCTGGGCGGAGTTCAGCACCTCGACGCCCACCGGGTACACGCCGGGCGTGCCGTTCGGCGGGGTCAGCTGCATCTTGGCGACCGCGACCTTGAGCTCCCAGTCCTGCTTGCCGCCCGTGCCGCCCGCCTGCGGGATCGGCCTGGTCAGGCCCGGGACGGGGAGCTGGTCGGCGGTCATCTCGGAGTACTGCTCGAGCTGGCTGCGGCTGCTGATCGGCTGCCGGCCGTAGCGCAGCCGCAGGCTGGCGCCGGCGATCTGGTGCCCGGACCGGTTCTGCGCCGTGCCCCGGATGTCGAGCGTCGAGTTCGCCTTCAGGGGCTTCGGGGTGACCCTGGTCAGCGCGACGCCGACCTGGCTGCGGCCGCGGCCGAGATCGGGGCCGTCCGGCGTGCCGGGGGAATCGGGCTGCGCGGCGCCGGGCCGGACGGCGGTGCCGGGCTCGGCGGCGAGTGCGGGTCCGGCGGCGAGTGCGGGCCCGGCCCCCACCGCGAGCCAGGGCAGCACGGCGGCCAGCGCGACCGCGCGTTTGACGGTCCTCACACCGTGTCCGCTCTCACGCCGCGTCTGCTCTCACGCCGTGTCCGCCCACCTGTCCGCCCGACGGCCGCCCGGCGCCGGGTCCGCCGCGGGACGGGCGTCGTTATCCCGCACCACGGCCCCGATGGTAGTCGGCACGGGCCGGGCGCCGGACTTCCGACGCGGATCAGCCCACCGGATGGCGCGGCTCCGGCCGGTCCGGGCGGTTCCCGCGGCGCGCGGGACCGGCCGGCCCGGCGGCCCGGTCGCGGCCGGATTCCCGGCCGGGCGCGGGTGCGGGCGCGGGGACGCCCGGCCCGGCGGCCAGTTCCACGGGCTTGGCCTGGCACAGCGCGTACAGGTCGTGGCCGCGGATGCCGAGCGCGGTGGACGGCTCCCCGGTCGGGGTGTAGACGACGTCGGCGGAGCGCAGGCCGTCCACGAGCCGCTGGTCGATCAGCAGCGGCATCGACTCCGGCAGCAGCAGCGGGCACACCAGCCCCGCCGCGTACTCGGTGACGGCGTTGACCAGGTCGGCGCGGGCCGGCCTGGCCAGCCGGGCGCCCACGGCGTGCCGGACCGCCTCACCGGCCGGCCGCTCCCCCGCCGGGACGACCACCCCCGTCAGGAAGCGCCGCCCCCCGTAGGCGTCCGCGCAGGCGAAGACGCGCGTCACCAGGCACCGGTCCGCCGGGAGGCCGAGCGCCTTGGGCAGCTCGTCGGCGTGGGCGATGCCGATGGGCAGCCGCACGATCTCGTGCACGGCCTCCCATTCGAGCAGCGCGCGGTGGATGGTGAGGGCGTCCTTCATGATGGCTCCATCCCGCGGGGAACTCCCCGCACATCCCCGTGCCGGTCTCCCTGTGCCCCCGTGCGTCGCACTTCGTGGGGAGGTCCCCACATACCCGAGGTGTCCGGTTCAACACCCGCCGAACGGCGGGTCGAGCCTCCCGATGCGCTCGAGCCGCAGGTGCGGCGGACCGTGGGCCCTGGGGATCCCGCTACCGTGGTGCGTACGGGACGCTCACCGGCGGTCGCGCTGGCGTCATCGGGGTGTCCAGAACGTAACCCGGGGCTTGCGCCATGTGAAGGGCCCAGCGCCCGCCGAAAGTCCTTTGTCAGCCCGACAACCAAGGAAATACGCTCGATGGCCGTGCTCGACCAGGTGCCCGACGACAACGAGAACCCCAGTGCCTCCGCGCGGCGCAGGACCGCGATCGCGGAGCTGCTGCGCCGGATAGCGCCCGTCGCGGACGGGCTCGGCGAGCGGTTCGCCGCGGCCGGGTACGAGCTGGCGCTGGTCGGCGGGCCGGTCCGGGACGCGCTGCTGCGCCGCCCGTCCAAGGACGTCGACCTGACCACCGACGCGCCGCCGGAGAAGATCCTGGAGATCATCAAGGGCTGGGCGGACAACGTCTGGACGATCGGCATCGAGTTCGGCACGGTCGGGCTGCGCAAGGACGGCCACGAGCTGGAGATCACCACCTACCGCAGCGAGTCCTACGACCCGAAGTCGCGCAAGCCGGCGGTGACGTACGGCACGTCCCTGGTGGAGGACCTTCGCCGCCGCGACTTCGCGGTGAACGCGATGGCGGCGCGGCTGCCCGGGTACGAGTTCGTCGACCCGTTCGGCGGCCTCGCCGACCTGCGGCGGGAGGTGCTGCGGACGCCGGGGCGGCCGGAGGACTCCTTCAGCGACGACCCGCTGCGGATGATGCGGGCCGCCCGGTTCGCCGCGCAGCTCGGCTTCACCGTCGCGCCCGACGTCGTCCAGGCGATGAAGGACATGGCCGGGCGGATCGAGATCGTGTCCGCCGAGCGGGTGCGCGACGAGCTGTCCAAGCTGGTGTGCGGGCGGTACCCGCGGCAGGGCCTGGCGCTGCTGGTCGACACCGGGCTCGCGGCGCACGTGCTGCCCGAGCTGCCGAAGCTGCGGCTGGAGATCGACGAGCACCACCGGCACAAGGACGTCTACGAGCACTCGCTGATCGTCCTGGAGCAGGCGATCGCGCAGGAGAAGGAGGGGCCCGACCTCGTCCTGCGGCTGGCGGCTCTGCTGCACGACATCGGCAAGCCGAGGACCCGCCGGTTCGAGACGGGCGGCCGGGTGTCGTTCCATCACCACGAGGTCGTCGGCGCGAAGATGACGCGCAAGCGGCTGACCGCGCTGCGGTATCCGAAGGACGTCATCGCGGACGTGTCGCGCCTGGTCGAGCTGCACCTGCGGTTCCACGGCTACGGCACCGGCGAGTGGACGGACTCGGCGGTCCGCCGCTACGTGCGGGACGCCGGCCCGCTGCTCGGCCGGCTGCACAAGCTGACCCGCGCCGACTGCACCACCCGCAACAAGCGCAAGGCCGACCGGCTCCGCCGCACCTATGACGACCTGGAGGCGCGGATCGACCGGCTCGCCGAGGAGGAGGAGCTGGCCGCGATCCGCCCGGAGCTCGACGGCAACGAGATCCAGGCGATCCTCGGCATCAGGCCGGGGCCGCTGGTCGGCAGGGCCTACAAGTTCCTCCTCGAGCTGCGCCTCGACCAGGGGATGGTCGGCAAGGAGGCCGCGGAGCGGGAGCTGCGCCGCTGGGCCGCCGAAGAGGGGGTCGAGCCCGAATGATCCCCCTCCAGCTGGGCCGGATGAGCCCCGCCGAGACCGAGCGGATGCTCGCGTTCGACCGCGACCACATCTGGCACCCGTACGCGCCGATGCCCGCGACGGCGCCCGTCCAGCCGGTCGTGTCGGCCGACGGCGTCCGGCTCACCCTCGCCGACGGCACCGAGCTGATCGACGGGATGTCGTCGTGGTGGGCGGCGATCCACGGCTACAACCACCCGAAGCTGAACGCGGCCGTCACCGGGCAGCTCGGCAAGATGGCGCACGTCATGTTCGGCGGGCTCACCCACCCGCCGGCCGTGCGGCTCGCCGAGCGGCTCGTCGAGCTGACCCCCGAGCCGCTCACCAAGGTCTTCTTCGCCGACTCCGGCTCCGTCGCCGTCGAGGTCGCGATCAAGATGGCGATGCAGTACTGGCGCTCGCAGGGACGCCCCGAACGGCACCGGCTGCTGACCGTCCGCGGCGGCTACCACGGCGACACCTTCGGCGACATGGCCGTCTGCGACCCCGTCAACGGCATGCACCACCTGTTCAGCGACGTCCTCGCCCGGCACGTGTTCGCGCCGGTGCCGCCGCTCGGCTACACCGCCGACCCCGACCGGGCCTACATCGACGAGGTCGCGAAGCTCGCCGCCGAGCACGCCCACGAGCTCGCCGGGATCATCGCCGAGCCGATCGTCCAGGGCGCGGGCGGCATGCGCTTCTACGCCCCCGAGTACCTGCGCGCGCTCCGCGACATCGCCGACGAGCACGGCCTGCTGCTCGTCCTGGACGAGATCGCCACCGGCTTCGGCCGCACCGGCGAGCTGTGGGGCTGCGACCACGCGGAGGTCGTCCCCGACATCATGTCCGTCGGCAAGGCCCTGACCGGCGGATACATGACGATGGCCGCGACGCTGTGCACCGACCGCGTCGCCCACGGCATCACGTCCGGCGAAGCGGGCGCGCTCATGCACGGGCCGACGTTCATGGCGAACCCGCTCGCCGCCGCCGTCGCGTCCGCGTCCATCGACCTGCTGCTGTCGCGCGACTGGCGGGAGGAGGTCGACACCATCGAGGCCGTCCTGACCAGCGAGCTCTCCGGCGCCGAGGAGCTGCCCGGGGTCGCCGGCGTCCGCGTCCTCGGCGCGATCGGCGTGGTCGAGGCCCGGGAGCCCGTCGACACGACCGCCGTCCAGGAACTCGCGATGGCCCACGGCGTCTGGCTGCGCCCGTTCGGGAAGCTCATCTACACGATGCCGCCGTACGTCTGCACGGAGGACGAGGTCCGCCACATCGGCGCGGCGCTCCACGCCATCGCCGAATCCCTCTGAGCCCGGCAGGGATAACGGCCGGGAAACACGTGATCATGTTGCATCTCCTTCACACCAGTGAAGGGAGATGCAGGATGGGCATGAACCGACGTTCCTTGCTCGGGGTGATGGGGGCCGCGCCGCTGGCCGCGGGAGGGCTGCTCGGGGCCGCCGGAACGGCGAGCGCCGCCGGCCCCGCCGGACGGGCCCGGATTCCCGCGGGCCTGCGCCCCGGCGGCCAGTTCGACCGGCTCGTCGCGCAGCAGGCCGCCAAGGACCAGTTCTCCGGGACCGTCCTGCTCGCGAACCGCGGACGCACCGTCCTGTCCCGGTCCTACGGGATGGCCGACAAGGAGCGCTCGATCCGCAACGGGCCGGACACGATCTTCTCGGTCGGCTCGATCACGAAGGTCTTCACCGGGGTGGCGGTCGCGCAGCTGGCGGAGGCGGGCAAGATCGCCTACGACGGGAGGCTGGGCGCCTACCTCGACGGGTTCCCCACCGAGGTGGCCGACGAGATCACCGTGCATCAGCTGCTCACGCACACCTCCGGCATGGGCGACTACCGGCAGGACGTCCCCGGCTACGAGCAGGCCGAGGCCACCTGGACCAGTGCGGAGCAGGTGATGGACGGCACCCTGGCGTCCATCCGCAAGACCAAGCTGCACTTCACCCCGGGGACGGGCCACCTGTACAGCAACTCGGCCTATGTCACGCTCGGCGCGATCGTGGCGAAGGTGTCCGGCATGCCGTACTTCGACTACGTCCGGCGGCACATCTTCGCGGCGGCCGGCATGAAGGCCTCCGACTTCTACACCCAGCCGCAGTGGCAGAAGGACCCGCGCATCGCCCGGCCCTACGCCACCACGCCCTCGGGGCAGCGCGAGAACCAGGTCGGCGAGCGCGCCTTCATCGGCCTGCCCGACGGCGGCGCCTTCGCCAACGCGCCGGACCTGCTGCGCTTCACCGCCGCCCTGAACGGCAACAAGCTCGTCGGCCGCGCCTACACCGAGCTGATCACCAGCCCCAAGGTGCCCGGGGGCACGCTCCCCGGCAAGGACGGGAAGCCCGGTAAGTCGCTCTTCGAAGGGTACGGTCCGGACTCCACGTTCATCGGCGGCCGGCGGTTCTTCGGGCACAACGGCGGCTCCCCGGGGGTGGGCGCCGACTGGTACGTGTACCCGCACTCGGAGTGGACCACGGTGATCCTGTGCAACTACGACGCGCAGACCAGCGCGCCGATCGAGTCGCTGCTGGAAGAGCAGCTCATCGTGCTGGAGTGATCGCGCGGCCTTCCAGCCGTGCACGGGGACCTGGTCGTGCGCAGGGGACCTAGTCGTGCACGGGGACGGGCCTCGGGTCACGGGTGGAGGCGGTCCGGTAGAGGACCGCGCCGACGCCGTAGGCGGCGACCACCGCGAGCACCGTCCCCGGCGCGACGCCGTCGGACGGCAGCCACGTCGCCGCCGCGGCGGCGGACGCCGCGAACGTGGTGTTGAACAGCATGTCGTACACCGAGAACACCCGGCCCCGGTACGCGTCGTCGATCGTCTCCTGCAGCGTCGTGTCGACGCACAGCTTCACGCCCTGCGACACCACCCCGAGGCCGAACGCGCCGGCCAGCCACGCCGGCTCGGAGAACGGCAGCCCGAGCAGCAGCATCCCCACCGCCGCCGCGGCCAGCAGCAGCGCGATCCACGCCTGCTTGCTGATCCGGCGCACCACCGGCGGCGTCACGATCGCCGCCGCGAAGTACCCGGCCCCCGACACCCCGAGCATCAGCGCCAGCGTCGCCAGCCCCTCGTCGGCGTCGTCGGAGAAGTGGCCGCGGCACAGCAGCAGCGTCATCATCAGGATGATCCCGTACATGAACCGGTGGAACGAGATCGCGGCCAGTGCCAGCGCCGCCGGCCGCTGCCGCGCGATGTGCCGCGCCCCGTCCGAGAGGCCGTTCAGCACCGCGCCCAGCGCGTCGCGCACCCGCGGCGCGTCCGACCCCGGGCCCCGGCCCGCGAGCGCCTCGGCCTCCGCCGGGTAGGGGCCGAGCAGCCCGCGCGGCAGCAGCGTCGCGATCGCTCCGGCGGCCAGGTACATGCCCGCTCCGGCCGCCAGGATCAGCGCCGTCCCGTCCTGCCCGCCGCCGAACAGGGCGCGCAGCAGGTACCCGGCGCCGCCGCCCACGAACGCGATCACCGTCCCGCTCGTCACCGAGAACGCGTTGGCCGTCACCAGCTGCTCGCGCCGCACCACGTGCGGCAGCGCCGCCGACAGCGCCGACAGGAAGAACCGGTTGACGCCGAGCACCACCAGCACCGTCAGGAAGAAGCCGACGCCGTCCTGGCCGCTCGCGACGAGCGCCGCGACGACGAGCACCACCATCGCCCGCAGCACCGGCGTCCACACCAGGATCTGCCGCCGCTGCCAGCGGTCGATGAACACCCCCGCGAACGGCCCGAGCGCCGAGTACGGCAGCAGCGTGACCGCGAACGCCGCCGCGGCCTTGCCCGCCGTCGCCTGCCGCTCCGGGGAGAAGAACACGTAACCGGCCAGCGCGACCTGGAAGACCCCGTCGGTGAGCTGCGACGTCAGGCGGGTCGCGTACAGGCGGCGGAAGTCCCGCCCCCGCACGATCCCGCCCAGCTCACCCGCTTTCACCTGATCAAAGTACCCGCTGCGCGGGCACGGGACGGCGATCCCGCGGGCCCGCCGCGTCGGGCACGGCCGCCGCTACGACAACCAGAGCCGGGTGTAGTCGTAGCCGGCCGCGATGGGGACGAAGCGGGCACCGTGGACGCGGGACGAGCGGAACAGCGTGCTGGCGCGGTCGACGAGCGGGACGATCGCGGCGTCCGCCATGATCAGCTGGTCGGCCTGCTGCCAGTAGCCGGCCGCGCGGGCGGCGTCGGGCGCGGTGAGGGCACCGTCGATCAGCGCGTTGACCTGCGGGTTGTCGTAGCCGCCGTAGTCGGTGGAGTTCTGCCCGTAGGAGCGGCCGTCGAACAGCGGCTGGATGATCGAGCGGCCGTTGTTGCCGTACCAGTCGGGCGTCCAGCCGGGGGCGGCGATGTCCCACTGGCCCTCGCGGGCGCGGGCGGGCGTCGCGATGGTGCTGGAGTAGAAGGAGCCGCCGGTGTCCGGGGTGAGCTTCGTCGCGACGCCGCAGGCGGAGAGGTTCTCCGCGATGGACTGGGCGATGAGCTTGTGGACGCTGTTGGTGCGGTACGGGAACCGCAGCGTGAGCTTCTTGCGGCCCGTCTGCGCCAGGAGCGTGCGGCACTTGCCCGGGTCGCCGGACTCGTTCGGCGTGGGGTACGGGTCGGCGGCGGCGTACCCGGAGTTGCCGGGCGGGATCACCGTGTGCAGCGGCTTCGCCACCAGCGGCCCGCCGACGATCTTGACCAGCGCGCTGCGGTCGACCGCGTACTCCAGCGCCTGCCGGACGCCCCGGTCGGCGAGCGCGCCGCCGTTGTTCGGGCTGTGCAGGTTGAACACCAGGTAGGGGCTGCTGTTCGGGGTCTCCAGGACGGCGAAGCGCGGGTCGTCGCGCAGCCGCGGGATCGCCGACGTCGGGACCGGCTGGTCCCAGGCGAGGTCGGCGGAGCCCTGCTCGATCTGCTGCTGGACGTTCTCCGGCGAGTCCTGGCCGAGGGTGATCTGGATCCGCTCCACGTGCCGCTCGCGGATCGGGTCGGCGTCCTGCCGCCAGGCCGGGTTGCGGGTCAGCAGGTAGGAGATTCCCGGACGGTACTGGGCGATCTGGTACGGGCCGTCCGAGAGCATGTGCTGCCGGAGGCCGGGGCTGTCGGGCACGTAGGCGTCGTACTCGCGCGGCGCGGCGGCGGTGAACGGCAGCGCCAGCAGGTTCAGGAAGTCGCTGGCCGGGCGCTTCAGCGTGAACACCAGCGTCCGGTCGTCCTTGGCGCGGACGCCCTCGATCGCGTGGGCGCGCTGGTAGGCGGCGATCGCCTTGGCGTCCTTGGCGTCCACGCCGGCGAAGCCGCGGCAGAACCCGTCCATGCCCTTGA
This sequence comes from Actinomadura sp. NTSP31, assembly GCF_041951385.1. Taxonomy (NCBI): domain Bacteria; kingdom Bacillati; phylum Actinomycetota; class Actinomycetes; order Streptosporangiales; family Thermomonosporaceae; genus Actinomadura; species Actinomadura sp. NTSP31. The sequence goes on from NZ_JBGNUT010000021.1 coordinate 148,740, forward strand.
TCGTGGAGATGTAGTAGCCCTTGCCGGCGGACGGCGACGCCGGGTTGCACAGCCGCTGGAACCCGCGGACGAAGTCCTGCGCGGTCACCGGGCGGGGCGGCGAGGTGTTCCACGTGACGCCGGGGCGCAGCCGGATCGTGTAGGTGCGCCCGTTCCTGGCGATGTCGCCGTTCTCCTTGGTGGGCAGCCGGGTCGCGGCGTCGGCCTGGACGGGGATCGTCTCGGCGAGGTCGTTGGACGAGCGGGTGGAGAACAGCGTGCGGGCGAACGTGCGGACGAGCCCGTACCCGCCGACGCTGGCGACCGAGGCGGTGTCCAGGTGCTCGACGTCGGACGAGCCGACGATCCGCAGCGTGTCGCCGTCGCGGGGCGGGCCGTCGGCGGAGGCGCCGCCTCCGCCGCCGCCGCACGCGGCCAGCCCGACCGCGAGCCCGGCGATGCCCGCCGTCACCTTGATCACCTCGCGCGCCATCTCGTCCTCCAGTCCGGCACTCGGCAGCTGGTGTGCGATAACCGGCGGTGTCACAGTAGGGCCAGAGCGTGACAAAGAGCCGCTACATCACGGTTTTATGTAGAGAAGTAAGGACGCCCTGACAGCGGGATGTCCACTGCCAGGGCGCCCTCGGCGTACTTTGTGATCAGGCTCTCAGTGCTCGGGAGCCCTGGTGCCGCCTAGCGGTCGATCTCGCCGGCGATGAACTTCTCGACGGCCTGGCGGGCCTGGTCGTCGTTGTACTGCTCCGGCGGCGACTTCATGAAGTAGCTGCTGGCGGACAGGATCGGGCCGCCGATGCCGCGGTCCTTGGCGATCTTCGCGGCGCGCACCGCGTCGATGATGACGCCGGCGGAGTTCGGGGAGTCCCAGACCTCCAGCTTGTACTCCAGGTTCAGCGGGGTGTCGCCGAAGGACTTGCCCTCGAGGCGGACGTAGGCCCACTTGCGGTCGTCCAGCCACGGCACGTGGTCGGACGGGCCGATGTGCACGTCGGCCTTCGCCATCTCGTGCGGGATCTGCGAGGTGACCGACTGCGTCTTGGAGATCTTCTTGGACTGGAGCCGCTTGCGCTCCAGCATGTTCATGAAGTCCATGTTGCCGCCGAAGTTGAGCTGGTACGTGCGCAGCAGCTCGACGCCGCGGTCCTCGAACAGCTTGGCCATGACGCGGTGCGTGATGGTCGCGCCGACCTGCGACTTGATGTCGTCGCCGACGATCGGGACGCCCGCGTCGGTGAACTTCTGCGCCCACTCGGGGTCGGAGGCGATGAACACCGGCAGCGCGTTCACGAACGCGACCTTGGCGTCGATGGCGCACTGGGCGTAGAAGCGGTCGGCCTCTTCCGAGCCCACCGGCAGGTACGACACCAGCACGTCGACCCGCGCGTCCTTCAGCGCCTGCACCACGTCGACCGGCTCGGCGTCGGACTCCTCGATGATGTCGAGGTAGTACTCGCCGAGGCCGTCGAAGGTGTGGCCGCGCTGGACGGTGACGCCGGTCGGGGGCACGTCGGCGAACTTGATGGTGTTGTTCTCGCTGGCGTGGATGGCCTCGGACAGGTCCATCCCGACCTTCTTGGCGTCCACGTCGAACGCGGCGACGAACTCGACGTCGCCGACGTGGTAGTCGCCGAACTGCACGTGCATGAGGCCGGGGACCCGCGTCTCGGGACTCGCGTCCTTGTAGAACTCGACACCCTGGACGAGCGAAGAGGCGCAGTTGCCCACACCCACGATGGCTACGCGCACGGAACCCATCCGATTGCTCCTTAACTCTCTTGCGGTTGCGATCCTCGCCCGCCCCGGAGGGCGAACGCCACCACTGGCGGGACCTGAGGTGGAGTTCACCCGTCCCAGGTGGGGCCGCTCCTCAGCGGCCCTTGTCCCGAGGCATGTCCTTGTGGCTCTTGCTTTCGAAAGATCTGGCCTGCTGTTCCTGCTCGGCCCGCTCGCGCCCGATCAGCTCGTTGAGCCAGCGGACCTCGCGCTCGACCGACTCCAGCCCGTGGTTCTGCAGCTCCAGGGTGTAGGAGTCGACCCGTTCCCGGGTCCGGCCGAGGGCGGCGCGGACGCTCTCCAGGCGTTCCTCGAGCCGGCTGCGCCGGCCTTCGAGGATCCGCAGCCGGACGTCGGCGCGGGTGTGCGAGAAGAAGGCGAAGTGCACGCCGAACCCCTCGTCCTCCCAGGACGCCGGACCGGCCTCGGTCAGGAGGTTCTGGAGCCGCTCCTTGCCGTCGGCGGTGAGCTTGTAGACGATCTTCGAGCGGCGGCTCTGCAGTGCCAGCGTCGCGTTCGGCTCCTCCGGCCGGTCCTCGATGATCAGCCCGTTGGCGAGGAGCTGCTTGAGGCACGGATAGAGGGTCCCGTACGAGAAGGCGCGGAACATGCCGAGCAGGGCGTTGAGCCGCTTGCGCAGCTCGTAGCCGTGCATGGGGGACTCGTGCAGCAGGCCGAGCACGGCGAGCTCGAGCACGCCCGCACCCTTCCTGGTCGCCATCGCGAGTCCCTCCGCAGAGCCGTATGTCTCCGTTCGATGTATCGAGTGAATGTATCGACTCGATACATCGCAAAGATACGTACCCGGTCGCATCCTGGCAAGCCGGCCGCCGAATCCGGGCGTGCGGAAGCGGCCGCGGACGCCCGCTGAGGGCTGCGAATACGGCGAATTCAGGGTGTATGTGGCGGAAGTGTGTCAAAGTTGCGGCTGGAACCATCCGGCAGCGCCCTGCGCCCCGGCCGCGGGGCACCGCGCCCCGAGCGGCGAGCACGTGAGGAGGATCCACCGACGCCAGGGCGTCCGACCAGCCGGAACGGCACCCCGCCAAGCACCGTGCTCCCCCCGCTCACCAGCCCGCACAGTACTCTTCGGACGGCGCACGAGTCGCCGGCGGCCCGGAGGCCCCCTCCGGACTCCGGTGAACCGCCGTCGTCGTCCCCTGTTGATGAGGTCGCGTGAGTAATCCAAGCCAGCCCCGACCGGAGTCCGGGTCGCCGGGGCCGGGCGGGCACCAGATCCCCCGTCTCGGCCGCACCGGCGAACCGGAGCCCCCGGACGCCCAGCGCCGTGCCGGCGACGCCGGCACCGGCGGGCCGCCGGCCTCCCCGGGCGTGCCCGGGCAGAGCCCCGAGCCCCTCGGCCCCCCGCCGCCCGTGGACGCCTCGGGGATCAAGCTCGACGCGACCGCCGTCTTCGGGCCCCCGCCCGCCGGTCCGCCGGCCTCCGGCGCGCCCGCCCCGCAGCCGCCCGGTCTGCCGGACGCCGGCCTCGCGGGGCCACCGGACTTCGACGCCGACCGCACGCGGAACCTCGGCGCGACCGGACCGGTGAGCCCGCAGCCGGGCGCCGCCTTCCTGCCGGACGACCCGCTCGGCTCCCCCTCCTTCATGAGCGGCTCCGCCGCCCCGTCCGCGGACGCGCCCGGCCCCAAGCACGCGGCCGGCCCGAGCGCCGCGGCCTCTCCCCCCGCCGGCGGCAGCGGCTCGGACGACTTCGGCGGAGACCCGCTGGGCCAGGGCCCGGCCTTCGGTTCTCCCGCGCCCGCCGGGCCCGCGCCCGGTGCGTCCTCGGACTTCGGCGCCGATCCGCTCGGCCAGCGGTCGCTTCCCGGTCCCCCGGCGTCCGGCCCGGTCGGCTCCGCGTCGCCGGGGCCGCTCGGTGCACCGACCGCCGGAGCGAACCCCCCGGTGCGAGGCGACGATGGACCTCTCACCATGCCGGATCTCCACGGTGCCGCCGCCCCGCCGCCGGGAGGAAGCCTCTCCGGCCCCCCACCGAATCCCTCGACACCCCCAGGCCCCGCCGCCCTCGGCAGCGGCCCCGGCGGCCCCGGCGGCGGCCCTGGCGTCCTCGGTGGTCCGGGAGGTCCCGGCGGCTTTGGCGGCCCCGGTGGCCCTGGCGGTTCCGGCGGCCCTGCTGGTTTCGGCGGGCCGGGCGGTCCCGGAAATCCTGGCGCTTTTCGCGGACCCGGTGGACCCGGTGGTCCCGGTGGGCCGGTCGGGCTGAATGCGCCGGGCATACCCGGCGGGCCCGGTGGCCCCGCCGTCGGCGGTGTGCCGGGGCGCGCGGGTTCGGCCGCGGGCGGCGCGGGGGCGGCCGGTGCTCTCGGCGCGATCGGCGGGGTGCTGGCCAAGTTCCGCAGCGGCGGCACGGGCAAGCCGGGAGGCCCGGGCGGTCCCGGTGGCCCAGGCGGTCCCCGTGGGCCGGGCGGGCCGGGTGGTCCCGGCGGGCCGGGGCGCGGTCCGGGGAAGAAGAGCTTCGTCGACCACCTGCGGTCCCGCACCACGGGGTGGCGGCGGTTCCTCCCGTCCTGGAAGGTCGTGACCGGCGTCTTCCTTCTCGGCATCGCCGGCGTCGTCACCATGATCGGGGTGGCGTACGCGAACACGCCGACGCCGCAGGAGCCCACGGTGGCGGGCGTCGAGGACCAGGCGTCGATCTTCTACTACACCAACGGCACCGAGATCGGCCGGATCGGCAAGAAGCGGCAGAGCGTCGAGCTGAAGCAGGTGCCGACGTTCGTGCAGGACGCGGTGCTCGCGGCGGAGAACCGGAGCTTCCGCAGCGACCCCGGGTTCTCGGTCAAGGGCACGGGGCGCGCGGTGTGGGTGAACCTGACCGGCGGGCACGGCGGCGGGTCCACGATCACCCAGCAGCTGGCGAAGAACTACTACTCCGACCCGAACAACCGGACGATGAGCCGGAAGTTCAAGGAGCTGTTCATCGCGGTGAAGCTGGACAAGAGCCGGTCCAAGGACGAGATCCTCAAGCTGTACCTGAACACGATCTACTTCGGCCGCGACACCTACGGCATCCAGGCCGCGTCCCGCGAGTACTTCGGCGTCAACGTGTGGCAGCTCAAGCCGGACCAGGCGGCGACGCTCGGCGGGATGATCCAGGACGCGAACAAGGATCCGGCCGACAAGGCCAACAAGGCGTACGCGACCAGCCGCTACCAGTACACGCTCAAGGGCATGGTCTCGATGGGCAAGCTGTCGCAGGCCGACGCCGACAAGTACATGCGGCGCATGCCGGAGGTGAAGGAGGCCGGCACCGGCGACCAGCTGTACGGCGGGCAGCGCGGCTACATGCTGATGCGCGCCAAGGAGGAGCTGCGCCGGCAGGGCATCGACCAGAAGGAGCTGACGACCAAGGGCCTGCGGGTCTACACGACGTTCGACCGCAAGCGGATGGCGATGGCCCAGAAGGCGGCCGAGCACACCGTCACGCAGGTGAACCCGAGGAAGCTCGCGAAGAAGGGCATCCGCGTCGGGCTGGTGTCGGTGAACACCGCCAACGGCGAGGTCGTCGCGTTCTACGGCGGGCCGGACTATCTGCAGCAGGCGTTCGACAACGTGTGGAGCGGGTCGGCGCAGGCGGGTTCGGCGATGAAGCCGTACGTGCTGGCGACGGCGCTTAAGCAGAACTACAGCCTCAAGAGCATGGTCGTGGGCAAGTCGAAGTCCCCGATCGACCCGGCCACCGGGAACGTCGTCCCGAAGGGGACGGCCGGCGCGGTGGTGGTGCCGAACAGCCACGACGTCGCGCCGGCCGTCGACCTGGTCACGGCGCTGAAGGAGTCGGTCAACACCGCGTTCATCCAGCTGATCGCGAAGGTCGGGGTGCCGGAGACGATCAAGACGGCGAAGGACGCGGGCGTCGCCTCGGACCTGCTCGACCCGTACCGGAAGCAGCTCAACCTGGCGCTCGGCGTGAACAGCATCCGGCCGATCGAGCAGGCGGCGGGCTACCAGGCGTTCGCCAACGGCGGCGTCTTCCACAAGCCGCACGTGATCCGGGTCGTCAAGCAGAGCGACAACAGGACCGTGCGGTTGAGGCCGAAGATCGAGTCCCACCGGGTGTTCGACGCGAAGGTGGCGGCGGACGCGACGTACGCCCTGCAGCAGGTCATCAAGAGCGGTACGGCGACGGCGGCGGCGCTGCCGGACGGGCGTCCCGCCGCGGGCAAGACCGGTACCACCGACCGGAACGTGTCGTCGTGGTTCATCGGGTTCGTCCCGCAGGTGTCGACCGCGGTGACGATGTACAACGACAAGCTCGGGCCGGACCACCAGAAGAAGTCGGTGGTCCTGCCGCAGATCGGCGAGGTCGAGGGCGGGACGATCCCGGCCCGCATCTGGCGGTCCTACATGGCGCAGGCGACCCGGGGCATGGACATCGAGCCGTTCCCGAACCCGGTGTGGGGCGGCATCGTGCAGAAGTGGGCGAAGCTGCCGCCCAAGAAGAAGAAGCACGACGACAGGCCGGCGTGGTGCAACACCCCGATCGGCAAGTACGACCCGCGCTGCAAGGGCGACGGCAATGGCGGCGGCCAGGGCAACGGGCAGCCGTGCCAGACGCCGTTCCAGACCGACTGCGACCCGAACAAACCGCCGAGCAACCCGCCGCCGCCCTGGTGGTGCACGATCCACCGGGGCGACCCCGCCTGCCGCAAGCAGCGGGGCGGCGGCAACCAGCCGAACAGCGCGGCGGTGACACCGCTGCTCCCGCTGACGAGACCGCCCGAATGAACCGGCCGCGAATGAACGGGCAGAGCCTGAACCGGCCGCGACTGAACCGGCGGGGCCGTCCGCGCACGTATTCATGGCCGACGGCCGGGACCCGTCCGCAGGGGGACGGGACCCGGTCCGCCCCGGCCATGCCCACCGAGCCCCTCGACGGATCGGGGTGTGACATGAGCCATGTCCGCGGAACGCCGTGCGGCGCGGCGGCGGACGTCACGCGACCCGATGCGCCGGGACGGGCCGCGGCACGGCGGGGCAGGTCGTCCCGCCGGTGCGGCCCCGCCCGCCGACGGTCCGGACATCCCGGACCCAACGGGCACGTTCCAGTGCGTTCGTCCGGGACGGGGGAGGGCGTCGTTCCTCCCCCGCCCCCCACGCCTCCGGGTGAGCAGTACGCTCGGACGACGCAAAGCCGTACCCCAGTTGATGAGGTCGCGTGAGCAACCCAAGCCGTTACGGACCCGAATACGGAGAGGGCCCCCCTCCCAGGAGGGGCTCCCCCCGCCCCGGCCCCCAGGGAACGCCCCAGGGTGCGCCGCGCGGGGCTCAGGGCATGCCGCGCGGAGCCCAGGGGGCACCGCGCGGGTCGCAGATGGGCGCGCCGACGCCCGGGAGGGCCGCGCCGCGGCCCGGGGCACGGCCGGGCGGGCGGGGCGCGGGCCCCGCGCGGACCGGCGGTCCCGGCGGGCCGGGTGGACCCGGCGGTCCCGGCGGGCGGCGCCGTGCCGCGCCGCCGAACGGGATGCGGACGGGCCCCGGCGGCCCGGGCGGTCCTGGAGGCCCGGGCGGTCCCGGTGGCCCGGGCGGTTTCGGCGGGGACGGCGGCGGACGCAGCGGCCGGCGCGGACGGCGCAAGGACAAGCCGCAGAAGACCGGCTGGCGGAGGTACGTCCCGAACTGGAAGATCGTCACGGCGGTCGTCACGGTGGGGATCCTCGGGATGGCGACGCTGGTCGGGGTGGCCTACGCCAACACCCCGATCCCGCTGGCGAAGCAGGCCGACGTCACCAAGCAGGCGTCGGTCATCAGCTACGCCGACGGGAAGTCCACGATCGCGCGGGTCGGCATGAACCGCGAGATCCTGCCGCTCGCCAAGATCCCGAAGACCGTCCAGCACGCGGTGCTCGCCGCCGAGGACCGCGAGTTCTACGACGAGCCCGGCATCTCCCCGAGCGGCATCGCCGGGGCGCTGTACCGCGCCGCGAGCGGTGGGGACGTCAACGGCGCCTCGACGATCACCCAGCAGCTGGCCCGCAACTACTACCAGGGCCTGAGCCAGAAGCGGACCGTCGGCCGCAAGCTCAAGGAGATCCTGATCTCCGTCCGGATGGGCAACGAGAAGTCGAAGGACTGGGTGCTCGAGCAGTACCTCAACACGGTCTTCTTCGGGCGCGACGCCTACGGCGTCCAGGCCGCCGCGCGCGCCTACTTCCACACGACCGTCGACAAGCTCAACCCGTCGCAGGCGGCGCTGCTGGCGGCGATGATCCAGCGGCCGACCTACTTCAAGTCCTACGGCTCCGACTCCGACCCGGCGAAGCAGGCGCTCATCTCCCGCTGGAACTACGTCATCTCCGGCATGGAGAAGAAGCAGTGGATCACGCCTGAGGAGAAGGCCAAGGCGAAGTTCCCGCAGACGCAGGAGAAGTGGAGCGACATCAAGGACACGGGGCAGGCGGGATACCTCACCGACCGTGTCATCGCCGAACTCGCGACGCTCGGCATCTCCAAGCAGCGCGTCCAGACCGCCGGGCTGCGGATCACGACCACGTTCGACAAGGATCTGCAGAACTACACCGCGACGGCCGTCAAGGAGCTGAAGGCGCAGAAGAACTTCAACAGCACCATCCACTTCGGCCTCACCATGGTGAACCCGAAGACCGGCGGGGTGGTCGCCGCCTACGGCGGCCCGAGCTACAAGACGCAGCAGTTCGACGACTCCTTCCAGGGCCTGGTGCAGCCCGGTTCGTCGTTCAAGCCGGTCGTGCTGGCGACCGCGCTGGACAACGACGTCAGCCTGAAGACCACGCTGGACGGCCACTACCGGCGGGTCATCAACGGGACGCCGTTCACCAACGACAGCCGGTCGGAGAACGGCGTCTTCGACCTGAAGGAGATGACGGCGAAGTCCATCAACACCGCCTACGTCGACCTCGGCCAGAAGGTCGGGCTGGACAAGGTGGTGGACATGGCCAAGAAGATGGGCATCCCGGGGAACACCGAGGGGCTCAACGCCAACTACACCTCGCTGCCCCTCGGCGTCATCACCGCGACGTCGGTCACGATGGCGTCGGTGTACCAGACGTTCGCCGCCGGCGGGGTGCACCGGCCGGCGCACGTGATCCAGTCGATCACGGACGCCAACGGCAACCCGATCGTGAACGACGCGGGCAAGCCGGTGAAGAAGGAGCCGTGGGGCAAGAAGGAGACCCAGGTCTTCAGCTCGGGTGTCGCGGCGGACGCCACGGAGGCGATGCGCGGGGTCGTCACGCACGGCACCGGTACCGGGGCCAGCCTCGGCGCCCGTCCGGTCGCCGGCAAGACCGGTACGTCGTCGCAGAACAAGTCGGCCTGGTTCGTCGGCTACACGCCCGAGTACGTGACGGCCGCCGCGATGTGGCGGTCGACCAAGGACGGCAAGACCCAGAAGTCCCTGGTCGGCATCGGCGGGTACAGCCAGGTCTACGGTGGTACGGTCCCGGCCGAGCTGTTCAAGATGGTCATGACGAAGGCGCTCGAGGGCAAGGAGATCACGCCCTTCCCGCCGGCGGTCAACGGCGGCACCGTCGCCCCGTGGGCGGTCGCGAAGCCCGAACCGACGACGTCGCCGACGACCTCCCCGTCGGCGACGAACTCGCCGAAGTGCAACGGCAACGGCCAGGGGCAGCAGCAGAACGGGCAGCCCTGCCCCACCAGGTCGCCGAACCCGTCGATCACGCCGACGTCTCCGGCGACGGGCCAGCCCTGCAACAGCATGGGCATGCCGCTCGGCTGCAACCCGAACCTCCCGCCGACCGACCCGAAGGCGCTGGAGCGATGGTGCAGGACGCACCCGAACAACGACGCCTGCAAGACGGACGACCCGGGAGGCCAGGAGCCGAACGGGAGCACCGGCAACTGAGCGCGAGCGCATGAACGGAACGGCCCGGAGCCCGGCGGCTCCGGGCCGTTCCGCTTTCCCGAGGGTTTCCCGGACGTCCGGACGCGCGGGCGGTGCGCGGGCGTGCTCTTTGCGCGCCGACCAATAGTCTGCTGTCCATGTCGTCGTCTTTTGAGAGGGTCGCGATGGCGGGCGCCGCGACCGGGACGGGTCCGGCCGGGGAACGCGGCCGGCTGGCACGGCTCGCGCCCGTCCTGGCGGGTGCGGCCGCCGTGGTGTGCGCGCTGGGGTGGCTGCAGAAGCAGCCGTGCGCCTCGGCGAAGTTCGACTTCATCAAGACGACGACGCGCGCCTGCTACACCGACGTGTACCCGCTGTACTACGTGCGCGGCCTGAACGACGGGAAGGTCCCCTACTTCGACTCGTTCACCGGCTCCGACATCCACCACGTCGAGTACCCGGTGCTGAGCGGCGGGTTCATGCAGCTGGTCGCGTGGCTCGTCCGGCCGTTCGGGGTGGACGAGCGCGGGATGGCGTTCTACAACGTCACCGCGCTGCTGCTGGCCGTCCTGGCGGTCGTCGCGGTGCTGGCGACCGCGTACGCGGCGGGGCGGCGGTCGCTGCGCGCCGGGCTGATGGTGGCGCTGTCGCCGTCGCTGCTGCTCACCGCGTACATCAACTGGGACCTGCTCGCGGTGGCGCTGTCCGCGCTGGCGCTGGCCGCCTGGTCGTCGCGCAGGCCGGCGCTGGCCGGCGCGCTGCTCGGGCTGGCGGTCGCGGCGAAGTTCTATCCGCTGCTGTTCCTCGGCCCGCTGGTGCTGCTGTGCGTCCGCGCGGGGCGGTGGCGTGCGATGGGGCGGATGCTCGCGGGCACCGCGGGCGCCTGGCTGGTCGTGAACGTGCCGGTGATGGTGTTCGCGTGGGACGGCTGGGTGGAGTTCTACTCTTTCAGCCAGAAGCGCGGCATCGACTGGGGCTCGATCTTCTTCGTCCTCCAGGACCACGGGCTGTCGGACGTGGCGGCCGACACCGACCAGCTGAACCTGGCCGGGACGGGAACGTTCCTGGTGCTCGCCGCCGGGATCGCGGTGCTCGCGCTCGCGGCGCCGCGCCGTCCCCGCCTGCCGCAGCTGATGTTCCTGGTGCTGGTGGCGTTCATGTTGCCGAACAAGGTCTGGTCGCCGCAGTACGTGCTGTGGCTGCTGCCCCTCGCCGTCCTGGCGCGCCCCAAACTGCCGGCCTTCCTGGTCTGGCAGGTCGGGGAGATCCTCTACTTCTTCGGCATCTGGTGGTACCTGCTGTCGGTGTCGTTGCAGGTGCCCGGCTCGGACCTGTCGTCGACCCTGTCGGCGGCGCTGCACCTGGACGCGCCGGAGGGCGGCATCAGCCAGGACGTGTACACCATCGCGCTGCTCGCCCGGTTCGTGACCGTGCTGGCGATGGCGGTGCTGGTGGTGTGGGACGTCCTGCGCCCGTCCGGCGACATCGTGCGGACGGGCGGCGAGGACGATCCGGCCGGCGGGGTGCTCGACGGCGTGGACGACGTGGTCTCGCTCCGCCGGTGGCGGGGCGCGCGGCACCTGCGCACGGGCGCCGCCGCGGCCCCCGCCGGCTGAGGCGTCAGCGGCGCAGCGCCGCCAGGAACCACTCGAACACCGGGACCATCGAGGGCGGGACGGGCCAGCCGTTGATCACGGCGAGCAGCTGCCAGTACCGCTCGGCGCGCCGGTCGCCGCCCACCTCCAGCCGGTGCAGCAGCCGGGCGCGGAAGTCCGGGCCGTCCTGCTCGCCGAACGCGCCGGCGTAGGCGGCGGCCAGCTCGTCCACGACGGGCCGGGCCGCGTCGGACGCCGGGTCGATCCCGTTCTCGATCGCCGCGCCCGCCTTCGCGAGTGTGATCCCGGTCAGTTCCGCCATGCCCTCCGGGGCCGCGCCCCGCGCGGACTCCTCGGCCTGGAACTCCGCCATCCGCCGGACGGCCGCGCGGAAGTCGGGGTCGCCGACCAGTTCGGCCAGCTCCACCCACGCGTCGACCTGCTCGGGCGCGGGGTCGTCGGGCAGTTCCGGCAGCGCCGCGCGCATCTTCGCGGCGAAATCGGGGTTCACCTCCAGCCCGGCGAAGGTCTCGTCGACGAACGCGGTGATGATCCGGTTGCGTTCCTCGTCGGACAGTTTGGCGAGCTTGTGCATCAGTTGGACCTCCTCGGGGGCGGAACCGCGCTTGGCCACCGCGCGCAGCACGGCCCGGCGCAGCCGGAGCGTGCGGATCTGCGCGTCGAGCGCCTCGGCGTGCGCCGCCGCGACGTCGCCGACGGTGATCTCGCGGGCCAGCACCCGCCGCACGGTCTCCAGGTCGACGCCGAGGTCGCGCAGCGTGCGGACCAGGTCGAGGCGGGTGGCCGCCGCGATGTCGTAGAGCCGGTAGCCGGCCGGCGACCGGCCGGTGGGCGGCACCACCCCGGAGTCGGAGTAGAACCGGATCGTGCGGACCGGCAGGCCGGTCCGCCGGGCCAGATCCCCGATCGTGTACAGGGTGTCGCCGTCCATGTCCTCCACCTTGCGGGCTCCAGCCGGTGGAGACTCAAGCCGTTCGCCGGGACGATTGCGGCGAGGCGAGGATTCCGCAGGCGAATGCCGGGGATGATCGCGGCGGGCGGGGCGCGCGGCCTCGGTGTTCCCGCCCGCGAGGGGGACGACCGGCGGGAGACGACGTGGACGCGAATCTGGCACTGGACGAACTGCTCGCCGGACGGCTGCGGCCGGGGGTCTACCAGTGGCGGGCGCCCGCCGTCCCCGGCGCCGTCGGCGACGCGTCCTGGACGGAGCGGGCGGAGGAGGCCGGCTGGCGCGGCTTCCACCTCGACGGCCGCCGCGTCCACGGCAAGGACGCGTTCCTGCGGCTGTGCGCGGAGGTCTTCGAGTTCCCCGACTGGTTCGGCGGCAACTGGGACGCCCTGGACGACTGCCTCTCCGACCTGTCCTGGACGCCGACGAAGAACGGCTACCTCGTGCTGTACGAGTCGTGGGCCGAACTGGCCGACAGCGACCAGGCCGCGTTCCGGACCGTCCTGGACGTCTTCGGCGGCGCGGTCAAGGCCTGGCAGGACACCCCCACGCCCATGGTGGTGCTCCTGGCGAGCGTGGGCGTGGAGGTGGCGGGCGTTCCCCGGCTGGCGTGACGGCGCGCACGCGGCCGGACGCTCAGTACGTGCTGGTGCTCGCGGCGCTGCCGAACATGATCGCCCACAGCCAGACGTAGAAGATCCAGAAGATCACCCAGCCGGCGGTGACGATGTAGCCGAGGATCAGGCCGGCCAGGGCCATGCCCGAGCCCTCCTCGTGCGTCCGCTTGATCTGGCCTTGGGCGACGTGCCCGAAGATGATCGCCAGGACGGACGTCAGGCCGCAGCTGACGAAGCCGACCAGTCCCAGGACCATCGACGCGGTCGCCATGCCGTTGGTCCCGCGGCCGGTCGGGCCGGATCCGCCGCCGTAGTAGTGGTGCTGCACCGCCGGCTGCGAGTACGGCTGGGGAGCGTAGGGGTCGTTCGAGCCGTAGCCGTAGGGATCGTACGGGGGCTGGGCCATGGGGGGCTCCCGATCGGTTCGCGCGCCCGCCGCCGGGTGGACGCACGTGCGCTGATGGGCTGGGTTCCGGATTATGCCAGTGTGACGGGACATTGCGCGTTTGTCGCCATGCCGGCCGTCACTGAGGTTGGATGCCCGGCGGGCCGCCGCGGTTCCACGTATGGCCTGATCCTGCCAGGGTGCGCGGCCGGCTCGAGCGCCCGGCCCCGGTGCGGGCGCGACGCCGGGCCCGGCGCCGTCAGAGGTTCTCGCGCAGCCAGCCGATGTCGCCGGCCTGGCCGGCGGCGGGCGTCTCCACCACGACCGGCGCGTCCGCGGCCCGCACCACGGTCAGGATCAGCTCGGGGTCGATGCTGCCGCTGCCGAGGTTGGCGTGCCGGTCGGCGCCGGAGCCGAAGGCGTCCCGGCTGTCGTTGCAGTGCACGAGATCGATGCGGCCGGTTATGGCCTTGATCCGGTCGACGGCGTCGACGAGCTCCTCGCCGGCGGCGTGCGCGTGGCAGGTGTCGAGGCAGAAGCCGAGCTTGTCCTCCAGCGCGGGGACCCCCGACAGCACCTCCCACAGCCGGGCGATCCGGTCGAACCTGCGGGCCATGGCGTTGCCGCCGCCCGCGGTGTTCTCGATGAGCACCGGGATCGGGCACTCGGTGCGCTCGAACACCTTGCGCCAGTTCTCGAAGCCCGTCTCCGGGTCGTCGTCCTTCAGCACGTGCCCGCCGTGCACGATCAGGCCCTTCGCGCCGATCGACGCGGCCGCCTCCAGCTGCTGGGCGAGGTTCTTGCGGCTCGGGATCCGGATCCGGTTGTTGGACGTCGCGACGTTGATCGTGTACGGGGCGTGCACGTAGACGTCCACGCCGGAGCCCTCCAGCGCCTCGACGCCCGCCGGCAGGACGGGCTTCTTCCAGCCCTGCGGGTCGCCCAGGAAGAACTGGACGACGTCGGCTCCGACCGCGCGGGCGTTGGCGAGCGGGTCGGTCTGGTCGACGTGGGCTCCGATGCGCATGGCACCGAGGTTATCCGCGCGGTCGGACGTTTCGCCCCGCAACGCGCTTCACCGCTCGGTCAGAGGGAGAAGCCGCCGTGGCTGATCGCGAAGCCGGCGCCGACGAACGAGCCGACCATGCCGATCACGTTCAGCCAGCGCTCGTTGGTCGTCGCCGAGATCATCTGCGAGACGAGCGCGAGCGGCAGGCCGATCACGCCGACCACCAGGCCGGCGAAGTGGGCCGCGGGGACGCCGCCGCCGAGGACGAGGGCGGCGATCCCGAGGGTGAACGACGCGACGGCGAGGACGTCCTGCAGCCGGTGGCTCTCGGCCTCCGCGCTGCTCCCGGCGGTCGCGTGCCTCGTCCCGGCTACCTCCTCTGGCATCCGGACCTCCCTCACTTCGTGGTGCCCGCGCGGGACGCATGGTGAGCGCGGGACCGGACGGACCATGTGCGTAAAGGAATGCCCAGCCGATCCGAAGATCAACCGGCGGCGGCGCTCGGAAATGTCGGCGGCACCCGGTACGGTCGAACATGGATTCGAGAACACCGGTCGGGATCCGCCGCCGCGGATCCGGGAGGAGCGCGAACCGTGAGGGAGAGCGTGCCGGCCCGCGCGGGCCGGGGAGCGGAGGCGAGGCGATGAACTCCAGCGAACTCGGGGTCGTCGGCGACGTGGAGCTCGTCGAGGAGCTGTCCATGCTGACCACCCAGACGGCGCGCATGCGCGCCCGGATGGCCGACATCATGGCCGAGCTCGACCGGCGGCGCCGCAGCACGGCCGGCCATCCGGCCGCCCGGCGCTAGCGGTCCGCGGCCCCGCGGGTCCGCGGGGCCGCCCGGAACAGGCTCGTACGCTGCCGACTGTTGGTAGCCTGTACCGGTCTCGTGGCAGGTGCGCCCGGCGAATCTGGGTCCGGCGCCGCCGCGGGAGACGCAAGAGCCCTCCTGTCACGGAGAGACCGTGACCGCCAGTCCAGAGGAGGTAGGGACACAGCATGCGTCGTTACGAACTGATGGCGATCCTCGACCCCGGCATCGACGAGCGCACCGCGAACGCGGCGCTCGACCCGTTCCTGAAGGTCGTGAAGGACGGCGGCGGCAGCGTCGAGAAGGTCGACGTCTGGGGCCGCCGGCGTCTGGCGTACGACATCCAGAAGAAGTCCGAAGGCATCTACGCGGTGGTCGACCTGTCGGCTGAGCCTGCCACGGTCAAGGAGCTCGACCGGCAGCTCAACCTGAGCGAGTCGATCCTCCGTACCAAGGTCATCCGCCCCGAGGTCCACTGAGCCCGGCTCAGCCCTCACACCAGCCGGAGCGAGCTCTATGGCAGGCGACACCGTAATCACGATCGTCGGGAACCTCGTCGAGGACCCGAACCTCCGCTTCACCTCCAGCGGCCAGGCGGTCGCGTCCTTCCGCATCGCGTCGACGCCGCGGTTCTTCGACCGCCAGAGCAACGACTGGAAGGACGGCGAGGCGCTCTTCCTGACGTGCAACGTCTGGCGGCAGGCCGCCGAGAACTGCGCCGAGACCCTGCAGCGCGGCATGCGCGTGATCGTGCAGGGCCGGCTCAAGCAGCGCTCGTACGAGACCCGCGAGGGTGAGAAGCGCACCGTCTTCGAGATCGAGGTCGACGAGGTCGGCCCGTCGCTGCGCAACGCCACCGCCAAGGTCAACAAGACCCAGCGGCAGGGCGGCGGCGGTGGCGGATTCGGCGGCGGCGGTCAGGGTGGCGGCGGCGGCTTCGGCGGCGGTGACCAGGGCGGCGGCGGTTTCGGTGGCGGCGGCCAGCAGGGCGGTGGCGGCGGCTTCGGCGGCGGCGGCGCCCAGCAGGGCGGCCAGGCCAACGACCCCTGGGCCACCAGCGGTGGCGGCGGCGGGGGCGGCGGCGGCTTCTCCGACGACCCGCCGTTCTGACCGGCACCTGAACAGCAAGACCAACGACATTTCCACGTCCATTCCCGCGTGAGCGGGGCTCTCCCAAAGGAGCACCACGATGGCGAAGCCACCTCCCCGCAAGCCGAAGAAGAAGGTTTGCGTTTTCTGCCAGGAGAAGATCTCCTACGTCGACTACAAGGACACGGGCCTGCTGCGGAAGTTCATCTCCGACCGCGGCAAGATCCGGGCCCGGCGGGTGACCGGCAACTGCACCCAGCACCAGCGGGACGTCGCCGTGGCGATCAAGAACGCCCGCGAGATGGCGCTGCTGCCTTACACCAGCACCGCGCGCTGAGGCAGGGGGTAACGAACATGAAGCTCATCCTGACCCAGCAGGTCTCCGGGCTCGGCGAGCCCGGTGACGTCATCGAGGTCCGCGACGGCTACGGCCGCAACTACCTCGTCCCCCGCGGGTTCGCGATCAAGTGGACCCGGGGCGCCGAGAAGGAGATCGACTCGATCAAGAAGGCGCGTTCGGCCCGCGAGATCGCGACCGTCGAGCACGCCAAGGAGGTCGCCGGCCAGCTGGCCGCGCTGCGCGTGACGCTGCGCACCCGCACCGGCAGCAACGGCCGGCTGTTCGGCGCGGTGACCGCCGCCGACATCGCCGAGGCCGTGCGCGCCGCCGACGGTCCCGAGCTGGACCGCCGCCGGATCGAGATCGGCAACCCGATCAAGACGGTCGGCACCCACCGGGTGAGCGTCCGGCTGCACAGCGACGTCAACGCCACGATCGACGTGAACGTCGTCGAGGCCTGACCCGCTTTTCGAACGACCCTCGCGTACCGGGATCAACCCGGACGCGGGGGTCGTTCCGCTTTCCGGCCGGACGTGCGCCGCCGGTCCGCGTCGCCTCAGGTCCCCGCAATCTCTTGCACAAGAACAGGGCCAACCCCTCCCGGATCTCTCTGGGTTTCATGTGAAACGTCCCTGAACCGCCCGTTGTTTGGGTGATCGTCTGAGCGGCCATGACGTTCCGTGATCAGATCATCGCGGGGCGAAGGGGGACGGTGTTGATCGCGCAATCGGGGGACGGCGCGGCCGGCCGGGAACGCGACGGGACGGCGGTGACGCGCCGGTCGGTCATCGGCGGCGTGGTGGGCGCGGGGCTGCTGGAGGTCCTGGCGTTCGGATCACCGTTCCAGGGCACGGCGACGGCGGACGCGGCGCCGGACGCGCCCCTGTTCACCGCGGACGCCCCGCGCGTCTACACGCGCGCCCAGTGGAGGGCCCGGTCGCCGAAGCGCCCGGGCAGGGTCCTCGGCCGCGCGCCGGACCACATCGTCGTGCACCACACCGACACGGCGAACTCCAACGACCTCACGGTCGCGCACGCGTTCGGGCTGTCGCGCTACATCCAGAACTTCCACATGGACAAGCGGGGCTGGGACGACTGCGGGCAGCACCTCACCATCAGCCGGGGCGGTTTCGTGATGGAGGGCCGCAACCGGAGCCTGGCCTCCGTCCGGGACGGTGACCTGGTGGTCGGCGCGCAGGTGCTGCACAACAACGAGCACACCATCGGGATCGAGAACGAGGGCACCTACATGAAGAAGGCGGTCCCGGGCCGCCTGTGGTCCTCGCTGACGGAGGTGTGCGTGTGGCTCTGCCGGGCGTACGACCTCGACCCGGCCGAGGCCATCGTCGGGCACCGCGACTACAACAGCACCTCGTGTCCGGGCGATGTGCTGTACTCGCGGTTGCCGACGCTGCGCCGGGCGGTCGCGGCGCGGCTGGAGGGCTCGTCGGGCGGGGGACCGAAGACGAAGCCGAAGGCACCGCCGAAGCCGAACGATTCGGGCGACGGGCAGGGCGGGAACCCGTACGACTACTACCACGGCGACGACGGCGACGACTGGCCGGGACTGCTCAACCTGAACTGGTGACCCGGCCGGGGAGTCGCGGCCGGGGCCGCGCTCAGGTGTCGGGGGTCGTGTAGCGGGTGCGGCGGCGGGCGATCTCCGGGTCGAGGCCCTCGACCAGCGACCAGATGCCGGCGACGCGTTCCACCAGGGTCTCCGGCGGCAGCCCGGCCAGGCCCTCCGCCGCCAGGTCCTCGATCGCCTGCGTCAGCCGGGCCATCCGCTCGCCATGGGTGGAACACATGTTCGAATAGTAGCGAGTGGGGCGGGGGAGACGGGTGCGCTTCCAGAAATCCCCGCCTCCCCCGCGCGGCGCCGGACCTCAGGCCGCGGGCACCCGCGCGGCGCCGAACCAGCGGGCCAGCGTGCCGCCGAGCGGCGCCGGGTCGTCGGACGTCCACGCGACGAACCCGTCCGCCCGCACCAGGATCGACGCGCCCGGCGCCAGGTCGCAGGACCCGGCGACCACGTCGACGCGGCCGGCCCAGTCCGCCGCCTCGGCGGCGTGCGCGCCGTCCGCGGCGATGACCAGCCCGCGCCCGGACCGCTGGAGGTCGGCGAGCCGCACCTCGCCGCCGGACGTCCGGACGGTCGTCTCCGGTGCGTAGCAGCGGCCGACGAGGTCCTGTGCCGAGCCGAGGTCGTACCGCACGTCCGTCCCGGTGATCAGGCCGGTGAGGTAGCGGTTCGCGTCGTCGTGGTCGAGCATCCGGGTGACGATCTCGCGCAGAGCGTCCACGTGCGGGCCGGGCTGGAGCAGCGCCACCTGCGCGCGCGTGTTGTCCAGCACGCGCTCCGCGACCGGCCGCCGCTCCTCGGTGTAGGTGTCGAGCAGGGCGTCCGGCGCCTCGCCGCGCGCGACCAGCGCGAGCTTCCAGCCGAGGTTCGCGGCGTCGCCGAGGCCGAGCAGCAGGCCCTGCCCGCCGAACGGCGAGTGCACGTGCGCGGCGTCCCCCAGCAGCAGGACGCGCCGGTCGCGGTACGTGCCGGCCAGGCGCGCGTTGTCGGTGAAGCGGGTGAGCGACGACGCCGACCGCAGCGTGACCCGCGTGCCGGTGATCCGCCGCGCGGCGGCCTGCACCTCCTCCAGCGTGACGGGCGCGTCGCGGTCGGCGGGCGGGCCGCCGAACTCGACCATGAGCAGCCGTCCGGGCATCGGCCCGTTGACCATGAGGCCGCGGGGGAAGCGGGTCCAGCCGGGCGGGGCGAAGCCGGGGTCGTCCAGGTCGGCGAGGGCCTGGTGGCCGGTGATGACGCCGTCCGTGCCGGGGAACGCGAAGCCGCCGAGCTTGCGGACGCGGCTGCGCCCGCCGTCGGCGCCGGCGAGGTGCCCGGCGCGCAGCTCGTACCGTCCGTCCGGGCCGTCGACGGTCACCGTGACGCCGGTGCCGTCCTGCTCGAAGCCGGTGAGGTCGTGCTCGCGCCGGATGGCGGCGCCAAGCCCGGCGGCGTGCTCGGCGAGCACCTCCTCGAGCCGGTCCTGCGGGATCATGGTGAGGCCCGCCGCGGGGTAGGGCGTCTCGCGCAGCGCCCAGATCCCGGCGAAGTGGCCGCGCACCACCGGTCCGCCGCCCGTGCCGCGGTGCCGCGGGGGCTTGCCGAGCCCGGCCAGGACCTCCCGCTGGACCCGCGCGACGGCCTCGGTGAGGCCGCGCCGGTCGAGCATCTCGGCGGCGCGCCCGTGGATGGCGCCCGCCTTCACCCGCCGGTCGACCGCGGCGAGCCGTTCGAGGACGACCACCTCGACGCCGTGCATCCGCAGCTCGACGGCCAGCGCGAGGCCGACGGGCCCCGCGCCGGAGATGACGACGTCCGTGCGCTCCTGCCGCATGGCTCCTCCTTAACGGCGTTAAATTTAACGCTGTTAAGGATGCCTTTAACGCTGTTAAGCTGTCAACCCGGAGGAGAGGGGAACCGGTGAAGCTGGAGCGGGACGAGGTCGTCCGCACCGCCGTCCGCCTGCTGGACGAGGTCGGCCTGGACGGGTTGAGCCTGCGTCGGCTGGCCCGCGAACTGGGTGTGCAGGCGCCCGCGCTCTACTGGCATTTCAAGAACAAGCAGGAGCTTCTCGACGAGATGGTCTCGATGATGGCCGTCGAGGGGTACGGGCCGGACGCCCCTGGTCCGGGCCAGTCATGGGACGACTGGTTGGCGGACCGCGCCCGCCACCTGCGCAACGGCTACCGCGCCCACCGCGACGCCGTCCGCCTCGCCGCAGGCAGCCGCCCCACCGCCGACCGGGGACCCGCGATCGAGGGGATGCTCCGCGTGATGTGCGACGCCGGGTTCACGCCGGGCGAGGCGCTGCTCAACATGCTCGCGCTCACCGACTACATCGGCGGAGCCGTCCTGGAGGAGCAGGCGGGGCTCGGCCGCGACGACGACGGGCTCGACCGCCTGGAGGGCGCGCCGCCCGCCGGTGACCTGCTCGCCGAGGCCGTCGCCGAGGTCCAGGGATCCGAGGACGCCTTCGAATACGGGCTCGGGCTCCTCCTCGACGGGATGCGCGCGCGGCTCGCCGCCCGCGAGGCCGCTACCGGACGGCGCCCGTCACCATCCACCGGTCGCCCCGGGCCCGCAGCCCCAGCGTGACCAGCCGCGTTCCCATCCACAGGCCGATCGCCGCCCAGAGCCCGGCGATCCCCGCGTCCGCCCCGTACAGCAGCAGCGCCGCCGGCAGGAACACGACCGTCGCCACCAGCGTCGTCACGGCCAGGTACGCGCCGTCGCCCGCGCCGATCAGGATCCCGTCCAGGACGAACACCACGCCCGCGACCGGCTGCAGCACCGCCACCAGCACCAGCGACACCAGCAGCAGATGCCGGACGTCGCCGTCCGAGGTGAACAGGTCCGGCAGCCACGGCCGCACCGCGAGCACGGCCAGCCCGAACACCACCCCGCAGACCACGCCCCAGCCGACCATCCGCCGGGTGACCGCCCGCGTCCCGGCCACGTCCGCCGCGCCCAGGTACCGGCCGGTGATCGCCTGCCCCGCGATGGCGATGGCGTCCAGCGCGAACGCCAGCAGCGTCCACACCTGGAACCCGACCTGGTAGGCGGCGATCTCCGCGTCGCCCATCCGCGCCGCGATCGACGTCCCGACGATCAGCACGATCCGCAGCGCGGCCGTCCGCAGCAGCAGCCCGAAGCCGGCCGTCGCCGAGGTGCGGATCCCCGCCCAGTCCGGGCGGACCGGCGCGCCCTCCCGCCGCGCGCCCCGCAGCACCACGGCCACGTACACCGCCGCGCTGCCGGTCTGCGCGAGCACGGTGCCCCACGCCGACCCGGCGATCCCCCACCCGAGCACCAGCACGAACACCGCGTTGAGCAGCAGGTTCAGCGAGAACCCGCCGATCGAGACGGCCAGCGGCGTCCGGGTGTCCTGCAGGCCGCGCAGGACGCCCGTACCGGCCAGCACCACCAGCATCGACGGGATCCCGAACAGGCTGATCCGCAGGTACGTCTCCGCGTACGGCGTCACCGAGGCGGACGCGCCGAACGCGTCCACGATGTTGGGGATGAGCGGCCAGCCCGCCGCGATCAGCACCGCGCCGATCGCGACCGCCAGCCACATCCCGTCGATGCCCTGCCGGACCGCCGCCCGCCGGTCCCCCGCGCCGATCTGCCGCGCGACCCCGGCCGTCGTGCCGTACGCCAGGAAGACGCACAGGTAGACCAGCGTGTTCAGCGCCTGCCCGGCGACGCCGAGCCCGCCGAGCTGCGCCGTCCCGAGATGGCCCACGATCGCCGAGTCGGACAGCAGGAACAGCGGTTCGGCGACGAGCGCGCCGAACGCCGGCACCGCCAGGCGCAGGATCTCCCGGTCATGCCCGCTCGCCCGGAACCTCAGCACTGCGCACTCCGGCCTCTGTAAGACTTCAAAGAAGTTCACACCTTACAGCACCCGGATCCGCCGACTTTCTCTCCCCCACACCCGGTGGACGGCGTTACCGCAGCTCACGACGGTACCGGTAAGGCGGCGAACGGAGTTTCCCCAGAGTTGTCCACAGGTCGTGCACAACGTGTCCCGCGTGTCTGCACAGGTATTCCACAGGTTCGTCCACAGGACGCTTTGCTCTGGACCGCGTGGGCTCGGGAGAATGTCGGACGCCTGAGGTAGACGTGGGATGAACGGTCGGCGATGGGCGGACGGGGCGCCCGGCGGCCGCGAGGGAAAGGGGGTGCGCCAGGTGAGCGTGACCGAGCTCGGACCGCACGAGCAGGAGTTCGAACGCACCCCACCGCACGACATCGCGGCCGAGCAGGGCGTCCTCGGCGGCATGCTGCTCTCCCAGGACGCCATCGCCGAGGTCGTCGAGGTGCTGCGCACCCAGGACTTCTACCGCCCCGCGCACCAGATCATCTACGACATCGTCCTCGACCTGTACGGCCGCGGCGACCCCGCCGACGCTGTCACCGTCTCCGGCGAGCTCACCAAGCGCGGCGAGATCGGCCGCATCGGCGGCGCCCCCTACCTGCACACGCTGATCTCCTCGGTGCCCACCGCCGCCAACGCCGGCTACTACGCCAAGATCGTGCACGAGCGCTCGGTGCTGCGCCGCCTGGTCGAGACCGGCACCCGGATCGTCCAGATGGGCTACGCCGCCGACGGCGCCGACGCCGACGAGGTGCTCGACCGCGCCCAGGCCGAGGTCTTCGCCATCGCCGAGAAGCGCGCCGGCGAGGACTACGTGGCGCTCAGCGAGATCATGCCCGGCGCCCTCGACGAGATCGAGGCGATCGGCAGCCGCGGCGGCCAGATGGTCGGCTGCCCCACCGGCTTCGCCGACCTCGACGCCCTCACCAACGGCCTGCACCCCGGCCAGATGATCGTCGTCGCCGCCCGCCCCGCGATGGGAAAGGCACTGGGGCTGGACACCCCGCTCCCGACCCCCGCGGGATGGACGACGATGGGCCGGGTCCAGGTCGGCGACCACCTGATCGGAGCCGACGGGAAGCCGACCCGCGTCGTCGCGGCCACCGAGGTCATGCACGGCCGCCCCTGCTACGAGGTCGAGTTCTCCGACGGCGAAGTGATCGTCGCCGACGCCGAGCACCAGTGGCGCACCATCACCGGCGACGGTCCAGTGGACCGCCGCGGTGACCGAGCGCACGGGGCGCGACGCACCGGTGGCGACGAGGGCCCGGCGGGCGGCGGACGGCCCGCCACGGGCGACACCCCGCAGGACCGTCGCGGCGGCGCCCAGGATTTCCTCGATCACCATGAGCGGCATGCCTTCGAGGGGGCGCGGCTGGTCACGGCCGGCGTCGGCGCGGGCAAGACGGAGGCGTACCTCGTCGGCGGTGCCCGCCACTCGCGCACGACCGGCGTGTGGTCGCGGACGTCCGGTGCCCGAAGCGAGGCCTGCACCTCGTGGTCGCCCGCGCGTCCTCGCCGCGCCGGCGAGCGCAACGTCAGCGCCGCCTGCGCCGCCGAGGGCGAGCGGGAGCGCGCGCGGGACTCGGCACGGCCGGGGATCCGGACGACCGAGGAGATCTTCGCGTCGGTGCGCCGCGGCGGGCGTCTCGTCCACGCCGTGGAGGTCGCCGGGGCCTTCGACCTGCCCGAGGCCGACCTCCCCGTCGACCCCTACGTCCTCGGCGCGTGGCTCGGCGCGGGGGAGGACGGCGACGAGGCCATCACCTGCCTCGACGGCGCGGTCCTCGCCCAGATCGAACTGGCCGGCCAGCCGGTCGTCCCCGAGCCCTTCCCGGGCTGCTACCGGCTGCCCGGGCTGCGCGGGCACCTCGCCGACCTCGGCGTGCTGGACGGCAGGCACGTCCCGGCCGCGTACCTGCGGGCGTCCATCGCCCAGCGCCGCGCGCTGCTGGCCGGCCTCCTCGACGTCTGCGGAAAGACCTCGCCCGACGGCCGCGTCCACGTCGTCGTCCCCTCCGCACGGCTCGCCGAGGGGATCGGTGAGCTCGTCCTGGGCCTCGGCCACCGCGCCACCCGGACCCTCGACCCGGCGGGCGAGCCGATGCACCAGATCGGCTTCACCCCGCACGAGACGGTGTTCCGGTCCCCGCACAAGGCCGGCCGGCAGCGCACGGCCGTCCACGGCGACGCACGGGTGCGGCACATTGTGGACGTGCGGCCGGTCCCGAGCGTGCCGGTGCGGTGCGTCCAGGTCGACAACGCCGACCACATGTACCTGGCCGGGCGGTCCTGCATCCCGACGCACAACTCGACGCTGGCGCTCGACTTCGCCCGCGCCGCGTCCATCAAGCACGGCCTGACCTCGGCGTTCTTCAGCCTGGAGATGGGCCGCAACGAGATCACGATGCGGCTGCTGTCGGCGGAGGCGCGGGTGGCGCTGCACGCGATGCGGTCCGGCACCATGCAGGACGAGGACTGGACGCGCCTCGCCCGCCGGATGAGCGAGGTCGCCGAGGCGCCGCTGTTCATCGACGACTCGCCGAACATGTCGATGATGGAGATCCGGGCGAAGTGCCGGCGGCTGAAGCAGCAGCACGACCTGCGGCTGGTGATCATCGACTACCTGCAGCTGATGACGTCCGGCAAGCGCGTCGAGAGCCGCCAGGTCGAGGTGTCGGAGTTCTCCCGCTCGCTGAAGCTGCTCGCCAAGGAGCTCGGCGTCCCGGTCATCGCGCTGTCGCAGCTCAACCGAGGCCCCGAGCAACGCACCGACAAGAAGCCCATGGTGTCCGATTTGCGTGAGTCTGGCTCGATTGAGCAGGATGCGGACATGGTGATCCTGCTGCATCGCGAGGACGCCTACGAGAAGGAGTCGCCGCGCGCGGGCGAGGCCGACCTGATCGTGGCCAAGCACCGTAACGGCCCGACCGCCACGGTGACGGTGGCATTCCAGGGCCACTACAGCCGCTTCGTCGACATGGCCCAGTAGCGGGTCCATGCCCGGCGGGAACCCGTCCGGCGACAATCCCGAGGGCGCTGTCCGGCGTGCGGACAGCGCCGGGCGGATCGGCGGTGCCCCGGCGCCACGGCACCGACGTGGCGCGGTCGCAGGTCGCCGGGGGCATCGCGCTCCTGTGCGCCGTCGAGACCCGGACGCTCCTGAAGGCCACCGGGTACCTCCCGCCGCCGCGCGGCTGGAGCGGCGGGCCGGAGTCCTCGCGCGGTCCCCCTGGGAACGAGGCGAGCTTTCGGTGAACTTGGGCGGGTTTGGTGGCGTCCATGTGGGGGTGGAGGCTGGGCGTTGGTGGGTGCGGGGCGCGGTGCTGGTGGTCGCTGCCGTTGCGGTCGTGGTGGGGGTCGCCGGGTTGGTGACGGCTGACCGGGGGGTCGAGCGGCGGTCCGGGGTGGTGTCGGGGGTGCCGGTGGAGGTGGTGCGGCCCGAGGGAGAGGCGCGGCGGCTTCCCGGGGTGGTGGTCGCGCACGGGCTGTCGGCGAGCATGCAACTCATGCGGGGGTTCGCGGACACGCTGGCGCGTCGCGGGTACGTGGTCGAGCTGGTGGATCTCGCGGGTGGCGGCGCCAATACCGAACGGTTGCCGAACATGGGGGACGGGCCGGCCGCGGACGCGCGGCTGGATCGGGATCTGGACGTCGCGGTCCGTCATCTGCGGACCTTGCCGGGGGTGGACGGTGCGCGGATCGGCCTTCTCGGTCATTCGATGGGCGCCGCCGCCGTGGTGCGTTACGCCGAAGCGCATCCGGACGTTCAGGCGACGGTGGCCATTTCGCAGGGGACGATGCCGTTCGGCGGGACGGCCTCGCAGCCGCGGAACCTGCTCCTGCTAGCGGGCGGATTGGAGTTCCCCGACTTCCGTGACGGGGCCGTCGGCGCGCTGCGGGCGGCTTATCCACAGGGGCGTACAGGCGTCACGTACGGGGATCCGCGCGCTGGGACGGCGCGGCGGGCCGTCATCGTGGGCGGCGCCGAACACGTCGGTGTCCTCTTCCAGCCGCGGACGCACCGTGAGGCGGCCGCCTGGTTCGATCGCGCCTTCGGCCGTCCCGCCGGTGGCGGTGGTGTCGGGATCCGGCCGTTCCAGCGGGCGGGATCGGCGATGCTGCTGCATCTGGCGGCCGTGCTGAGTTTCGCCGCGATCGCGTCTGCGCTGCTGGGGCGGCCCGGTGGTGAGCGCGGCGGGCACGCGAAGCTCCCGTTGCCCCTTGTTCTGGGTGTGCCGGCGGGCGCTGTCCTGGTGGCGGTCGCGGCCGTCGCGGTGATTCCGCTGGGGTTGCTTCCGGTGGGGTTGGCGGGGCCGCTGGCCGGGTTCTTCGGCGTGATCGGTGTCCTGTGCGCCGCGGTGCGGCTCGTCCGGCGGCGGGGTCGCGAGGAGGCGGGCGGACGGTCGTGGAGGCGGATCGCCACGGCCGCTGCCGTGCTGGTGGTGCTGACGGTGGTGTCGTTCGCCGTGCCGGCTCAGCTGGGCTGGGCGCACGCCGTTCCGGTCGGGCCCCGGCCTTGGGCGCTGGCGGCGGTCGCCTTGTGCGCCATGGTGTTCTTCGCCGGGATCGAGACGCTGTGCGAGGGATACGGCGCACGCGTCGCCGCGCTGGTCCACGCCTGGACGGCGGCCGGCGCACTGGCCGGTCTGGGGCTGGCCGCCGTCCTCGGCCTGGTGTCGTGGTTCGTGCTGCTGGTGGCGCCGCTGATCGCCGCGCTGCTGGTCTGGCAGGGCGTCCAGGCGGCGGCGCTGCGCGCGGCGCGGGCGCCCGTGTGGCTGACCGCGCTGGTCGGCGGCGTCCTGCTGGCCTGGCCGATCGCGGTGACGATGCCGATCGGCTGACCGGCGCGCCGCGTCAGGAACGGGTCTTCGCGTGGTGGTCGGTGACGCGGGTGAGCAGCCCGGTGAGCTGGTCGCGTTCGGGCGGGGACAGCGGGGCGAGCAGCGCGTCCTGGATGCCGGCCAGGACCTCGTCGAGTTCGCGCAGGTGGCGGCGGCCGGCGGGGGTGAGCGTGATGATGTTGCGGCGCCGGTCGGCCGGGTCGGGGGCGCGCTCGACCAGCTTCTTGGCGGCCATCTCGTTGAGGGCGGCGACGACGTCGCTGCGGTCGATGGCGGCGCGCCGGCCGAGGTCGGCCTGGCTGGCCGGGCCGTACTCCTCCAGGGTGGCGAGCAGCCGGTAGTGGTATCCGCGCGCGCCGGCGGCGGCGAAGCCGTCGGCGACGAGCCGGTGCCCGTGCGCGGAGGCCTGGCTGATCAGCCAGGTGGCGGCGTGCCGGAGCCGTTCGGGCGGCCGGGCGTCGTCGGAGATCACGCGCGCCAGTCTACTCGTTGGCCGGGCCAACGATAGACGTCCGCGGTACCCGCCGCGCCTCAGGGGGCGGTGAGCCGCTCCGACAGGTCGCGGAGGCGGGCGCGGGCCTCCGGGTCGTAGGCCTGGTCGCTCGCGCGGGACTCCCGCAGCCCGTTGAAGAACCGGCCGGACACCTCGTCCAGGGCCGGGTCGGTGACGAGCCGGTGCGTCGCGCGGACGCCCTCCTCCAGCGTGCTGATCGGCGACGGGACCATTTTCGTCGGCATGTAGGTGGCCGGGTGCAGGGCGTTCGCGGTGACGCCCGTCCCGGCCAGCTCGGCGGCGAGGTCGACGGTGAACATGATCTGCGCGAGCTTGCTCTGGCCGTACGCCCGCGTCCCGCTGTAGCCGCGGGTGATCATCGGGTCGTCGAAGTCGATAGCGGCCTGCCCGAGGCTGCTGACGTTGACGATCCGGGCCGGCGCGGAGGCGGTCAGCACCGGCAGCAGCAGCCGGGTCAGCAGGTAGCCGGACAGGTAGTTGACCTGGAAGGTCAGCTCGTGGCCGTCGGCGCTCTCCTGGCGCGGCCCCGCGGTCCCGATCCCGGCGTTGTTGACCAGGACGTCCAGCCGCGGATGGTCGGCGCGGACGGCCTCGGCGAGCGCGCGGGTCTCGGCGAGCGAGGCCAGGTCGGCGCGGTACCAGGACGCCCGGCCGCCGATCTCCTTGAGGGTGTCCTCGCCGCGCCGGTCGTCGCGGCCGTGCACCAGCACCGTCGCGCCCTCGGCGGCGAGCTCGCCGGCCAGGGCGCGGCCGAGCCCGTCGGTCGCGCCGGTGATCAGGATGGTCTGCTGGTCGATGGGACGCATGGCCCCATCCTGCTCGGCGGGCGGCGCAGGTAACCAGGGCCCGCCCAACCTGGTATCCGATCTACCAGGCTGGGCGCGCCCGCCCCGTGCCGCGGGACGCGGGTCACGGCCGGTCGAGGAAGTCCCGGACGAGTTTCACGAACTCATCCGGCCGCTCCCCCATGGCGACGTGGCCGGTGTCCAGCTCGGCGTACTCGCTGCCCCGGATGCCCGCGAACACCTCCCGGTGGTTCTCGACGGGGATCGTCTGGTCGAGGGACGCGCCGATCACCAGGGTCGGCGCCGTGATCCTCGGCAGCAGGGAGCGGATGTCGAGCCGCCGGACGAGGTCGAGCTGGCGCAGCAGGCCCTCGGTCGGCCGCATGAACGCGTGCAGTTCCTCGACCGCGTCGTGCCCGATCCGGTTGAGGAACGGGCGGCTGTGGGCGGTCAGGGTCGCGAACCGCCCGAAGGCCGCCGGGGCTTCGGCGAGCTCCAGCCACGTGGTCATGTACTGCCGGACGTACTCGTCGCCCGCGTGGGCCAGGCCCGCGACGGGCACCAGCCGCCGGACGAGGTCGGGGCGCAGCGCCGCCGCGGCCGCGGCGGTCGGCGCGCCGAGCGAGAAGCCGACCACGTCGGCCGGGCCGGCGCCGGAGTCCTCGATCACGGCGTTGACCTGCTCGGCGAGGGTCTCGATGGCCAGCGGGGAGCCGTCGTCCTCGGCCGGCTCGCTGCCGGACAGGTCGGGCAGGATCACGGTGCGGTGGCCGGTGAACCGGTCGAGCAGGCCGTCCCACATGACCGAGCCGGGGCCGGCGCCGTGCACCAGGACGAGGGCGGGCCCGGAGCCCTCGGTGCGGTAGGTCACGCGGGCGTTCCCGACGGTGAGCGTGGTCGCCATTTTCGGCCGTCCTTCGGTGTCAGTCGTTCCGGTCCGTTTTCCGGGCCCGGGTCCGTTTTCTCCGGACGCCGTCGACGCTGCCACCGCGCGTCCGCGATGAGGAGCGGACCGCTTTGGCTAGGACAGGCGGTCCCAGTCTGAGCTCTTCGAACCTGCGGGCCGGCCGCGGAATCATGGGGGCATGGAGATGGACCGCACGGAGCTCGCCGACTTCCTCCGCCGCTCCCGCGAGCGGCTGCGCCCGCAGGAGGTCGGCCTGCCCGCCGGACCGCGCCGCCGCACCCCGGGGCTGCGCCGCGAGGAGGTCTCCCAGCTCGCGGGCATGTCGGCGGACTACTACATGCGCCTCGAACAGGCCCGCAGCCCGCAGCCGTCGGGGCAGCTGCTCGGCGCGCTCGCCCGCGCGCTGCGGCTGACCCTGGACGAGCGCGACCACCTGTACCTGCTCGCCGGGCACCGGCCGCCGGCGGGCCCGCTCGCGGGCGAGCACGTCCGGCCGGGCCTGCTCTACCTGCTGGACCGGTTGCACGAGACGCCCGCGCAGATCCTCGGGGACCTCGGCGACCTGCTGGCCCAGAACGCCTTGGCCGAGGCCCTCTTCGGCTGCGTCTGCACGGTCGAGGGGCCTGACCGGAACATCGTGTGGCGGTGGTTCACCGACCCGTTCGTCCGGTCCGCGTACCCGGAGGACGAACACGAGCACCACGGCCGGCAGCACGTCGCGCACCTGCGCGCCGCCGCCGCCCGCCGCGGCAACGACGCCGCCGCGTCCGCGCTGGTCGAACGGCTGCACGGGGCGAGCGAGGAGTTCACCCGGCTATGGGAGCGGCATGAGGTCGCCGTCCACCGCACCAGCCGGATGAAGGTCCTGCATCCGGAGATCGGCGCGATCGAGTTCGACACCGAGGCCCTCCTGACCCCGGCCGAGGACCAGCGGGTGTTCGTCTTCACGCCGCCGCCCGGCTCGGGCGCCATCGAGGCCCTCGAACTCCTCCGCGTCATCGGCCCCGAGACGGCGCACCGCAGCCATGTGTGACTAGCGGACGGCGAGCCGCCACAGGGACGTCGTCTCGGCGGCGCGGGCGGCGTGGAGGGGGTCGTCGGCGTCGGCGGTGCGGGGATGGGCGGGCTTGGTGTCGAGGCGTCCGGCGACGGTCAGGCCGGACGCGTCGAACAGCGCGAGCAACTCCTCGCGCGAGCGCAGGCCGAGGTGTTCGGCCAGGTCGGACAGGATCAGCCAGCCCTCGCCGCCCGGTTCCAGGCGGCCGGCGAGGCCGCCCAGGAAACCGCGCAGCATCCGGCCGCCCGGGTCGTACACCGCGTGTTCGAGGGGCGTGGCCGGCTTGCCCGGAAGCCAGGGCGGGTTGCACACGATGAGCGGCGCGCGTCCCTCCGGGAACAGGTCGGCCTGGACGAGTTCGACGTGCTTGCCCAGGTCCAGCCGCTCGATGTTGTCTCGGGCGCAGCCAAGCGCGCGCGGGTCCTGGTCGGTGGCGACGACGCGCTGCATGCCGCGCCGCGCGAGCACTGCGGCGAGTACGCCCGTCCCCGTGCCGATGTCGAACGCGACCGTCGTCGCGGGCAGCGGCGCTTGCGCGACGAGGTCCACGTACTCGCCCCTTACCGGCGAGAACACCCCGTAGTGCGGGTGGACGCGGTCGCCCCCCAGCGCAGGGATCGGCACGCCCTTCTCCCGCCATTCGTGCGCGCCGACCAGGCCGAGAAGCTCCCGCAGGGACGTGACGTAGGGCTCGTCAGCCGGACCGTACGCCTCCGTGCACGCCGCTACGACGTCCGGTGCGCGCCTTAGCGGGATCGTGTGTCCGGACTCGACCGGGACGAGGAGCATGCCGAGCGTACGGGCGCGCTGCGCGCGCGCCTGCCGGTAGAGGTGGAACGCCTGGACCTGGGACGGCTGCTCCGCCTTGCGCCTGCGCTTACGCGGCGTCCGGTCGGCGCGCCGCGCCATCGCCGCGAGCAACTGGCGCGCGTTCTGGAAGTCGCCGCGCCACAGCAGCGCCGTGCCCTCGCAGGCCAGCCGGTACGCCTCGTCGGCCCGCGTCGCGTCGTCGGCGATCACCACGCGGCGGGGCGGGGCCGCGCCGCTCTCCGACCGCCACCGCGCCGAGCGGTCCCGGCCGTCCTCGTGCCAGCCGATCACGGTCCGCTCGTCCACAGGGAGCAGGGTAGCGGCGGCGGCGAGCCCGGTGGGACGATCCACGCATGCGCCTACCAGGTCCGTTGCACGTGCTGAACGAGGGCCTGGCCTTCCTGCTGGAGATCGCCGCGCTCGCCGCGCCGGCGTGGTGGGGCTTCACCACGGGCGGCAACGTGATCGTCCACATCGTCCTCGGCATCGGGACGCCGGCGGCGGCGATGGTCCTGTGGGGGATGTTCGCCGCGCCCCGCGCCCGCTTCAAGGTCGCGCTGCCGTTCGTCCTGCTGGTGAAGGCGGTCGTCTTCGGTGCCGGGGCCCTCGCGCTCTACGGCGTCGATCACGCGGCGCTAGCGGTCGCCTTCGCCGTCGTCGCCGTCCTCAACACCGCCCTGGCCACCGCCGACCGCGACGCCGCCTTCCGTGCCGCCGCCCAGTGACTCCATGGCGGCGAGGTCGGCGCTGGACAGGTGCCGGGACGTCTCGGCGAGCTTGCGGAGCGCGGCCTCCGACGGCGAGCCGGGCTCGGCGGCGTAGAGCATCAGCCGGCTGAGCTCGGGGTCGCCCGGCAGGTGCAGGGTCTCGAACGGCAGGACGAGCCGTCCGACGTCGGGGTGGTCGATGCGGGCCTCGCCGTACGCCAGGTCGGTGACGTGGTGCGCCGACCACAGCCGCCGGAACTCGGGGCTGCGCTCCCGCAGGTCGCCGATCAGCGCGCGCAGGTGCGGGTCGTCCGGGTCCTGCCCGGAGCGGAAGCGCAGGTAGGCGACGTTGCGGCGGGCGACCGTGATCC
Organism: Actinomadura sp. NTSP31; assembly: GCF_041951385.1. Classification (NCBI taxonomy): domain Bacteria; kingdom Bacillati; phylum Actinomycetota; class Actinomycetes; order Streptosporangiales; family Thermomonosporaceae; genus Actinomadura; species Actinomadura sp. NTSP31. Next base: position 180,608 of record NZ_JBGNUT010000021.1, read on the forward strand.
AGTTGTCGCCGAGCCTCGCCCGGTAGTCGGCGTTGAGGTGGATCTGGTGCGACCAGGTCCGCTCGTCCGGCGGGACGCCGGCGAGGTCGACGAAGATCGCGGCGGTGAGCCGGTTCCAGCCGACGACGTTGGTGTAGTGCCCGACGACGTATGCGGGCGCGTTGGTGATCGAGTCCAGCAGGTGCTGGAGCGGCGGACGCAGCCGGGCGGGGGCGCGCGGGCGGGAACGGCGCGGCGGATGCGCGAGCCGGTGCAGGTGGGCGCGCTCGTCGGCGTCCAGCCGCAGCGCCCGCGAGATCGCGTCGAGGATCTCGGTGGACACCCCGTCCGCCGTGCCCTGCTCCAGCCGGATGTAGTAGGCGACGCTGACGCCCGCGAGCTGTGCAAGCTCCTCGCGCCGCAGTCCCGGCACGCGGCGGCGCGTCCCGTAGGAGATGACGCCGGCGTCCTCGGGACGCAGTCGTGCCCGCCGCGACTTGAGGAAATCGCCCAGTTCGGTGTTGCGCGCCATGCCGGTGAGATTATCCGCTGATCCTGCTACTGCCGGTGGTACGAAAGGCCGGGGGCTGGGTGGGCGCGCCACGCGGCGCGAGAGTCGCTGCCATGAGCGTTCTCACGAGCGCCGCAGTGACCGCCCCCGAGCGGATGTCCCCGCGGCACAAGCTGATCCTGACCCTGCTCCTCGGCGCGCAGTTCATGCTCGCCATCGACTTCTCCATCCTCAACGTGGCGCTTCCGGTGGTCGGCCGCGGCCTCGGCTTCGGCCTGGACCAGCTGCAGTGGATCGCGACCGCGTTCGCGCTGCCCGCCGCCGGCTTCACGCTGCTGTTCGGCCGCGTCGCCGACCTGGCGGGACGGCGCCGGATGCTGCTCGCCGGCATGGCGCTGCTCGCCGCCGGCTCGCTGATCGGCGGGTTCGCCGCGTCCCCCGCGATGCTGCTGACCGGCCGCGTGCTGCAGGGCCTGGCGACCGCGATCGCGACGCCGGCGGCGCTGTCGCTGCTGACCACCTCGTTCCCCGAGGGGCCGCTGCGGACGCGGGCGCTCGGGCTGAGCGGGGCGCTGATGTCGGCCGGGTTCACCGTCGGCGCGGTGCTCGGCGGCGTGCTCACCGACCTGCTGAGCTGGCGCTGGGCGTTCCTGGTCAACGTGCCGGTCGCGGTGCTGATCCTGGCGGTGACGCCCGCGCTGGTCACCGAGAGCCGGGCGCGGGACGGCGCGCGGCTGGACGTCCCCGGCGCGGTCACCGTCACCGGCGGCCTGCTCGCCCTCGTCTACGGCATCACGGCGGCCGGGCAGCACGGCTGGACCGACCCGGTCGCCCTCGTCGCGCTGGCCGCCGCCGTCGTCCTGCTGGTCGCGTTCGTGCTGGTCGAGCGGCGTTCCCCGGCCCCGCTCGCGCCGCTGAGCGTGCTGACGCGGCGGACGGTGACCTGGGGCAACGCGGGCGGCTTCGTGGCCTTCGCGACCGAGACCTCGCTGGTGTTCCTGATGACCCTCTACCTGCAGCAGGTGCTGGACTTCTCGCCGCTGGCCACCGGCCTCGCGCTCGGCGTCCTCGGCGCCGGGACGTTCGCGGGCGGCGTCGCCGCGCCCCGGATCATGGGCCGGTTCGGCGGACGGGCGACGCTGGCCGCCGGGCTCGTCCTCCAGGCCGCCGCGACGGCCGCGCTGCTCGGCCTCGGCGCGGACCGCTCCGCGCTCCCGCTGATGCTCGCCGCGACCGCGATCGGCGGATTCGGGAACCTCGTCGCGATCGTCGCGTTCATGGGGACCGCGACGTCCGGCCTCCCGGACGGCGAGCAGGGCCTCGCGACCGGCCTCGCCACCATGACCCAGCAGGTCGCGATCACCCTCGGCATCCCGGTGATGAGCGCCGTCGCCACCGCGAACTCCTCCGTCCTCGGCGGCGTGCACGTCGCGACGCTGGTCAACGCGCTGATCGCGCTCGCCGGAGCCGCCCTGGCCGGGCTGTTCCTCCGCCGCTCCTGAACCCCTGGAAGGGACGATCCGATGGATCTCGAACTCGCCGGCAAGGTGGTCATCGTCACCGGCGCCTCCGCCGGGATCGGCGCGGCGACCGCCCGGCTGCTCGCGGACGAGGGCGCGCACGTCGTCGGCGTCGCCCGCACCCCGCCCGGGGACGGTGTCGCCGCCGACCTCACCGACCCGTCCGCCGCGCAGCGGATCGTGGACGCCGCGCTCGACCGGCACGGGCGCCTGGACGGCCTGGTCAACAACGCCGGCGCCCTCGACTCGCGGATCGGGTTCCTGGACGTGACCGACGACCAGTGGCACGCCACGTTCGAGCTGAACTTCCACGCCGCCGTCCGGATGGCGCGCGCCGCGCTCCCCGCGCTGATCGACCAGGGCGCGGGCAGCCTGGTGCACGTGGCGAGCGAGGCCGCGCGCTTCCCCGACACACCGCTGGTCGACTATGCGGCGTCCAAGACGGCGCTGCTGTCGGTGTCGAAGACGCTGGCGGGGGAGTTCGGCCGGTGCCACATCCGGTCCAACATCGTCACTCCCGGCCCCACGCGGACGCGGCTGTGGGACGAGCCCGGCGGGTTCGCCGAGCAGCTGTCGGACCAGTACGGGCTGCCGGTGGAGCAGGCGATCGACCGTTTCGTCCGGGAGGAGCGCCGGCTCCCCACGGGACGCCTCGGTACTCCGCAGGACGTGGCGCGCGTCATCGCCTTCCTGCTGTCCCCGCTGGCGTCCCAGGTGACGGGCGCCGAATGGGCCGTCGACGGGGGAGCCCTGCGGCAGATCTGAACCGGAGAAGGCGATGTGCCGGGCGCAGGCT